>JAGWXV010000096.1 GCA_018969705.1 Betaproteobacteria bacterium | reverse complement strand
GGCCATCTTTGGCGCGATTCCATTTCTGGATGCGGTGATCGTGCGCTATGTCGATGATCAGATGCGCAGCCGAGTGGCGGGCATTCGGCTGGCGGTTTCATTTGGTGTCAGCGGCATTGCAGTCTACCTGCTGGGACCAATTGTCAAAGCCTCAAGCTTTGAAACACTCTTTATCGCGATGGCAGTGATCGCCTGCTGTACTGCATTTACCGTTTCCTGGCTTCCCTCAGAGCGGGCCATTCGCGCTGCCACCACTCAGCCGACATGAGCCGCGAGCTCTATGCGAAAGGGCTTGACCGGGGCCCTGCAAATTTCGCAGTCCAAAGCCCCATTCAGTTCATTGAGCGGGCGGCCACTGCTTACCCCAATAAAGTGGCGGTGATTCATGGGGAATTAACACGGTCCTGGAGTCAGACCTATCAGCGCTGCAAAATGCTCGCCAGCGCGCTGCAAAAACTGGGAATACAGCGATCAGAAACGGTGGCAGTGATGCTGCCGAATACACCGCCAATGGTTGAGGCGCATTTTGGTATTGCCATGGCTGGCGCTGTACTGTGCGCGCTGAATACTCGGCAGGATGCCCGGGCGCTTGCCTACATGTTGGAGCACAGCGAAGCCAAGGTCTTGATCGTGGATCAAGAGTTTGCAGCGGTGATTGCGGCTGCGCTTCTTATCCTAAAAGAAAAAAATGCTGAATTACCGATCGTCATTGAGGTGGATGATCCCCTCTATGTCGGGCCAAGACAGCGGCTGGGAAAGATTGACTACGAGGCGTTTTTAGAATCTGAAAATGCTCAATTCAGCATTATGTGGCCTGAGGACGAATGGGATCCGATTTGCTTGAACTACACCTCTGGCACCACGGGCAACCCCAAGGGGGTCGTCTACTCCCACCGCGGGGCCTACACCAATGGCATTTCCAATGCCTTGGAGTGGGGCATGCAGCGGCATCCGATTTATCTCTGGGTGCTGCCCATGTTTCACTGTAATGGCTGGTGCTTTCCGTGGACTGTCGCCGCCATGGCGGGCGTCAATGTCTGCCTGCGCCGGATTGAGGCCCAGCCAATTTTCGATGCGATACGCAATCACCAAGTGACCCATTATTGTGGTGCGCCGATTGTTCAGAATATGCTGATCAATGCACCGCAGAGCATGAAATTGGGAATCCATCATCGGGTACAGACCATGGTGGGAGGCGCTGCGCCCCCAGCGGCCATGATCGAAGGCATGGAAAAAATGGGCTTTGAGATCCTGCATGCCTATGGCTTAACCGAAGTCTATGGCCCCGTGTTAATCAGCGTGCAGCAGGATGAGTGGGCGGGCCTTTCACTGGAAGCCAGAGCAGAGCTCAACTCCCGGCAAGGTATCTGCAAGCAACTGGAGCAGGCAGTCGCCGTACTGGACCCCGAGAGCATGCAGCCTGTGCCCGCCGATGGGGAAACGATTGGTGAAATCATGATTCGGGGCAATGTGGTGATGCGTGGCTATCTTAAAAATCCCGAAGCCACTGCGGCCGCACTCAAAGGCGGCTGGTTTCACTCGGGCGATCTGGCGGTGGTCTACCCCGATGGCTACATGAAAATTAAAGACCGCAGCAAAGACATCATTATTTCGGGTGGAGAGAACATCTCTTCGATCGAAGTAGAGGATGCCCTCTATCGGCATCCGGCCGTGCTGGCGGCTGCCGTGGTGGCCAAGCCCGATGAGCGCTGGGGGGAGACCCCTTGCGCTTTTATTGAACTCAAACCAGGAGCCGCCGCCACAGGCGACGACATCATTGCCCACTGCCGCGGATTACTGGCGGGATTTAAGGTCCCAAAAACCATCATCTTTCAAGAGCTTCCCAAAACCGCCACCGGTAAGATTCAGAAATTCGAACTTCGCAATCACTTTCAGCACTCGGCTCCACGATGACCCTCCGTCCGAATCAGCCCCTCCTGGCAGGCAAAACAATCTTGGTCACGGGTGCCTCCAGTGGCCTAGGGGAGCATTTCTGCAGCATATTGAAAGCGCAGGGTGCCCGCGTGATTGGTCTTGCCAGGCGCCCGCTTGCAGCAGGCAGTGTTGATCTGGCGATCCAGGCGGATATCACGGATCCCGCATCCGTGCACCAAGGCTTAAATGAAGCCTTAGGCAAGCCGGGATCCAAAGAAACGATTTATGGCTTAATCAATAATGCTGGAGTGGCGGTAACTGCGACACTGCATGAGACCAGCCCGGAAGATGAGCAAAAGACCCTGCTCACCAATATCTCTGGAATCACCACCATGACCCGAGAGATGGTGCCCCACCTCAAGGCGGCAGGCGGCGGCGTGATTGTCAATATCGCTTCAGTGCTGGGGCTTCGCCCGCTCAAAAGGGCAGCGATTTATTCTGCAACCAAGGCCGCCGTGATTCAGATGACGCGTTCAGCTGCCATCGAATTGGTCAAAGACAACATTCGGGTAAATGCCCTTGCCCCGGGCTATGTCCGCACCGCATTAAATGCCGAGGTCTTAAACGGGCCCGCAGGCGAGGCGCTGCTGCGGAAAATTCCGCTGGGCCGATCAGCCGATTTAAGTGAGCTCAATGCGCCGCTGCTGTGCCTTTTGGACCCGGGCAACACCTACATGACTGGCTCCGTGCTTCTGGTTGATGGCGGTATGAGTGCGGGGCTATAGAACATCAAATTACGAGTGACTCATGGACTTTAATCTCTCCACCGAACATCAGCTGCTGATGCGCAAAGTGGATGACTTTGTGCAGGACCGGTTGATTCCGCTTGAGCAAGATCACTCCAGCTTTGATGCCCACGAGAATGTGCGTGAAGATTTATTGCAGACCCTGCGCCAAGAGGTCAAAGCATTGGGGCTTTTTTCGCCGCAGATGCCCAAAGCCCGCGGCGGTCTGGGCTTAACGCCAGTCGGCCAGGCTTTACTCTATGAGCGCATGAACCGTTCACTTTTCGGTCCGGTGTGTTTTAACTGTGCTGCGCCCGATGACGGCAATATGACTGTGCTTTCCAAAGTCGCAACCCAGGCCCAGCAAGACAAATGGCTGGACCCGATTGTCGATGGCCGCGTGCGCTCGGCCTTTGTCATGACTGAGCCTCATCCGGGCGGCGGATCGGACCCAGGAATGATTCGCACCCGGGCAGAGAAAAAAGGCGATCGCTGGGTAGTCCATGGCCAGAAGTGGTTCATCACGGGCGCGGGTGTGGCAAGCCACTTCATTTTGATTGCCAAAACTGGTGATGGATCTCGGGATGGACTCACCGCATTTGCATTTCATCGTGACGATCCCGGCTGGGAGATTGTCCGAAGAATCCCGATCATGGGGCCAGAGGAACACGGCGGCCACTGTGAACTCAAATTCGATGGCCTAGAGATTCCAGATGAACACCGGCTTATGGAAGTCGGTCAGGGCTTAAAGCTCACGCAGATTCGGCTGGGATTGGCGCGATTGACACACTGCATGCGTTGGCTGGGTCTAGCGCAGCGCTGCATGGAAATCGCAGGCCGTTATGTCAGCGAGCGAGAAGGATTTGGAATCAAGCTTGCGGATCGCGAGAGCGTGCAGATGCAGCTTGGCCGAGTAGCGATGGCCATCGATACTGGAAGACTGCTAACCATGCGGGCCGCATGGCGCTTGGAGCAAGGCAAAAAAGCAAGGCCTGAGATTTCAATGGCCAAGATTCAGGTGGCCGACACGCTGCATCTGGCGGCAGACACGGCGATTCAGCT
>JAGWXV010000009.1 GCA_018969705.1 Betaproteobacteria bacterium | reverse complement strand
GCCTCGCGATCACCGCTCATGATCGACACCTGAATTCCCATTTTCTTTAGGCTGGCAAGTCCATCTGCAGCGTCGTGTCGGGGCCGATCGCTAATCCAGATCCGGCCACTCCAGTTACCATCAATTGCGACATCAACCGCACTAACATCGGGATAGCGGCCCAGGATTGATTGCGGCGGTGTAGACGGGGAAATCCACGATGAACTTCCAACCCGAATCAGCTTTCCTATCAACGGCCCACTCGCAATGCGGGCGCGGACTCCGCCTCCCGCAACGTAATGCACATCGCTGCAGCTGGGCATGGGCCGGCCGGCCGCATACGACAGCAGGCTGCCGGCAAGCGGATGTTCAATACCTTGTTCGGCCGCGCAGGCTGCCGCAAGCCAATCTGGCCACGGCTTTTCTTGTGAGTCCTCGGCCAATTGGGTCTCTGATCCTGAGTCTGCAAAGCCAATCAGAAAGGGCCGGCCCGAAGTAAGTGTCCCGGTTTTGTCAAAAACGATGCGATGTATTTGAGAGGCCTGCTGCAGGGCCTGCGCATTTTGAAAAAACCATCCCATCTGCGCTGCCCTGGCCAAGCCTGCAGCGATCGCAGCGGGCGTGGCCAGTCCGAGTGCGCAGGGGCAGGCGACGACCAGGACTGCGATCGCGCTACTGATGGCCGCTGAGGCGGGCCGATCGAAAAATAAATGGCCCAGAAAAGTGAGTCCGGCCAAGATGAGCACCATCGGCACAAAGACTGCAGCGATACGGTCTGCCAGCGCACCAATTGGAGCGCGTGAGGCCAAAGCAGAGAGCATTTTTTCTCCGAGTTGTGCCCGACGGGATTGTGAAAAATCGCAGCTGACGGTTGCCGTAATGGTGCCGCTGAGGTTGGTGCATCCGGCGTAAATGGCGTCGCCGACATGCTTTACCACTGGCATGCTCTCACCGGTCATGCTGCTCTCATCAATCTCGGTATCGCCTTCGATGATGACCGCATCAAGGCTAATGGCCTGATTGGGCAGCAGCCGAATCTGGCGGCCCTTGCGGATTGCCTCAGGCGGTAGCTGGACCCACTGGCCAGTCTCGAGCTCTCGTACTGCAATTTCAGCTGGATCGAGGCGGGTGAGTTTTTCAATGGCAGATAGGGCCTGGCCGCGGGCACGCTGCTCAAGTGTTTTACCGATTCGAACCATCGCAATCACAATGACTGAGGTCTCAAAATACAGGGCCCCATGGCCCGGGTCTTGCGTCAGTCCGCCCATCATTACTGAAACCGATCCGAAAAAAGCAGCCAGCGAGCCAATGCTGATCAGGGTTTCCATATTTGCGCTGCCCCCGCGGGCCGCCCGCAGCGCACTCTGATAAAACGGCCACGCCACAACCGTCTGCATCACCAGCGCCAATACAAACTGCGCCGGCACTGGCACCCAGCCATGATGGCCGCTGAGCATTCCGGCCATCTCAATGAGCATGATGGCCAAAGCAACTAGCGAAAATCTGAGGTGAAATGCCTCAATGCCTCGTGGGGCATGATCGTGGTCTGATGGATGCGGCCCGGTGGGCGGCCTCTGGCGGGTGAGACTTGGAGCCAATGGCCGCGCATCGTAGCCTGCCCTGCGGACTGCGGCGATCGCATCGTCAAGCGATAGGCCAGTGATTCGGGCTCGATGCTCAAGCAGGCTGACCTCGGCAGTGACGCCCGGAAGTCGGGACAGCACGCGCTCGATACGAATCGAGCAGGCGCTGCAGGTCATGCCCTCAATGTGGAGATCAATGATGCCCATGTTTTTATAATGCCACTCATGAAAACACATCCCCAAACACTCCCGCCCACGTCAGCAAAAAAGTCTCGGCTTCCGCTGCTGGCAGCGTTACTCATTCTGCTCGCAGTCGCGATCGGTGCGGCGATGATGCTGCGGGCCCAGCCCGCCCCGTCAATCAGTGGCAAGACCATCTCGGGAGAGGTCGTGGGCCCTGAGGCCCTCAAGGGCAGGCCCTATCTCGTGAATTTCTGGGCGACAAGCTGTGTAACCTGTGTCAAAGAGATGCCTGATCTCACCGCGGTACATCAGGAATTTCATGCCCGCGGCTATCAGACCATTGCTGTGGCCATGAGTTATGACCGGTCCGATTACATTGCGAGCTTTGTTCGCGATCGGGGCCTACCTTTTCTTGTAATTCATGATCAGGATGGCGCTTGGGCCAAGGCCTATGGCGATGTCGCGGTAACGCCCACCACATTTCTGGTGGATCGAGACGGAAAAATTATTAAGCGTTACGTCGGCGAGCCTAATTTTTCTGAACTTCGAAAAATCATTGCACGCGAGTTGGGCTAGGCCGGCTGAAAAAATCCTGCCTGATGGGCCTGCTGGTCGGCATGGTAGGACGACCGCACCAGGGCCCCGACGGCCGCATGGGTAAAACCCATGTCTTTGGCCCGGTCCTCGAACATTTTGAATGTGTCGGGATGCACATAGCGGCGAACTGGCAGATGGCTTACCGAGGGCGCGAGATATTGGCCGATGGTGAGCATATCGATGTCGTGGTCCCGCATATCACGCATGACATCAAGAATCTCTTCGTCGGTCTCTCCCAAGCCCACCATGAGGCCGCTCTTGGTGGGAATGCCCGGCACCTCTTGCTTAAACTGCTTCAGTAATGTGAGCGAGTGTTGATAGTCAGACCCTGGCCGCGCTTCTTTATACAGCCGCGGCACAGTCTCAAGATTATGATTCATGACATCGGGCGGAGCCGCCTTAAGAATTTCAAGAGCCCGATCAAGACGGCCGCGAAAATCAGGCACGAGGACCTCGATCTGGGTCTGCGGTGACTGCCGGCGCACCTCTTGAATGCACTCTACAAAATGCTGGGCACCCCCATCGCGGAGATCATCGCGATCTACGCTGGTGATCACCACATAGCGAAGCTTTAGCGCGGCGATGGTCTTGGCAAGATTTTTGGGCTCATGGACATCAAGCGGATCCGGCCGCCCATGGCCAACATCGCAAAATGGGCAGCGGCGTGTGCATTTATCGCCCATGATCATGAAGGTGGCGGTGCCCTTGCCAAAACATTCCCCGATATTCGGGCAGGAGGCCTCTTCGCAGACCGTGAACAGATTGTGCTCACGCAGGATACTTTTGATCTCTAAAAAGCGTGTGCTGGCACTGGCGGCTTTGACGCGGATCCAATCCGGCTTGGGCAGCGGCGCTGCCGCTACGACCTTAATTGGAATGCGGGAGGTCTTTTCAGCGCCCTTTTGTTTTTTTGTTGGGTCGTAGGTGTTCACGATGGCATCACCAGGAATTGGGGTAGCGTTTTCTCGATACGACTGCACAGCACATCGGCAACGGATTGCCAGTCGGCACGGGACCCCATTGTAGCCATGTCAATCGTCTGAAGTCCGGCCATGCCGCAGGGATTGATACGGCGAAAAGGCTGCAGATCCATATCGACATTCAGTGCGATACCGTGCGTGCAGCGGCCCCGCGACACCTTCAGCCCGACCGCCCCAATTTTTGCAAGCCCATTGCCATGGACAACATAAACGCCGGGTGCCTTAGGTTTTCTGCAGGCATCTGAAATTCCAAAATCAGCCAGCGTATCAATCATGGCCTGCTCCAGAAGATTCACCATATCCCGCACAAAAATTCCACGACGGCGTAAATCGATCAGGGGATAGATCACGGCCTGGCCTGGACCATGGAAGGTCACCTGGCCGCCACGCTCGGTTCGAACAATCGGAATGGTTCCTGCATCTAAAACATGATGGAGCTGACCAGCCTGACCGAGTGTGAAGACCGCGGTGTGTTCAACCTGCCAGAGCTCATCTTCAGTAGTTTCATCGCGCGCGGCTGTGAAATCCCGCATCGACTGCAGAATGCTGCCGTAATCAGCCGCGCGAAAACATCGGCGCAACATTGGCGCGGCCATTGGCGGCCTACAGTACAACCTTGACCATCGGATGATGGGTCAGGGCCTGATAGAGTCGATCAAGCTGTTCGCGAGATTGTGCATTAATGGTGACGGTGAGGCCGAGATAATTGCCGTTGCGGCTTGGCCGCATCTCTAGCCGGGCAGGATCAAAGTCAGGCGCATGGGACCGCACGACCTCGCAGATAGATTCAGCAAAGCCATCGATGCAGGGTCCCATAATTTTTATGGGGAAGCTGCAGGGATAACGGATCAGGGATTCTTCAGGCTGGCGCATTAATCAATTTTCTAGAGTGCATCGATCAGCTGATCGTAGGCCTGGCGGATTTTGGCGTAAATGGGCCCAGGCTTTCCTGCATGTGGCCCACGGCCAACAGGCCGCTGATCCAGCGTAACGATGGGTAACACTTCCTTAGTTGCTGAAGTCATCAGGAGCTCATCGGCCTGGGTGAGCTCTTGCTGCCGAATACGCCGAATATGCACCGGGATTTGATGCTGCTCGGCCAACTCTTGCAGCAGGCCATACCGAATTCCCTCAAGGATAAGATGATTTTTTAGCGGCGCATGCAAGGCGCCGTCACGGACCATCCAAATATTGCTTGCCGATCCCTCGGTAAGAAATCCATCACGAAACATTACAGCCTCGGGCGCGCCGCGATCAATGGCCGACTGTCGCGCTAAAACGTTGCCCAGCAGCGAGGTAGATTTGATATCGCAATGTAGCCATCGCTCATCCGGTAGCGACACGACTGCAACGCCTGCATTGCGCAGCGTTGCCGAGGGCCGCTGAAAGGGCGATGACATCGCAAACACGGTGGGCGGGACTTCGGGATTTGGAAAACCATGATCGCGCTTTGCAACACCTCGGGTGACTTGAAGATAAAGAAACTGATCATCCGATTCATTGCGCTGGATGAGATTGTCAAAAAGCTCTGCCCATTGAGCCTCCGCCATCGGCGGACGAATGCGAATCGCTGTCAGGCTGCGCTGCAGCCTTGTGAGGTGCGACTGAAGACGAAAGGGCTTGCGTTGATAGACCGGTAAGACCTCGTAAATGCCATCGCCGAAAATAAATCCTCGGTCGAGCACCGAGACCTTGGCCTCGGAAAGCGGCAGCCAATCGCCGTTGAGATAGACCGTAGGTTCGCCGCGAATGTTGTCGTTCATGATGACTGTGTTCCTGTTAACGAGAGGGCTTTCCACCAAAGCCGCATTGCATCAATTGCCCTGCCGAGCAAGCCTGCCGATTTCACTGATTCAGCAGCGCTGATTGGCAGCTGATGAACCTCGGTGTCACCGTACCAGATCCTGAGTCGGCCAACCGACTGGCCCTGTGCTACAGGGGCCAGAAGCGCGGTCGGCCGCTCCATCTGGGTCCGTATGGAATCGGCTTTCCCGCGCGGAATTGCCACCAGCACATCGCGTGGGAAGTGCAGCCTTGCGGATCCAGCGGTGCCCTTATAGACCGGAATGATTTCGCTGGATTCGTCGGCTTTAAAAAGCCGCACGATATCGAACTGTTGAAAACCAAAGTTCAGAAGCTTTAACCCTTCCTGGGCGCGTGCCTCTTCAGAGGCTGCCCCCGCAATCACTGCGATGAGGCGGCGCTGCAGCCGTTCACGGGTGCCCAGCGGCTGGGGCCGGTGGGCAGTGACGGCTATTGCAAAGCCCTCGGTTTCGCTACGGCCAGTCATCAGTCCGTCGACCGAGTTATCGAGCCAGAGCAGTCGATTGCGACTGACTTGCCGAATGTTGTTGTAAGTGAATTCACGACGACCGAATTCGCGAAGATGCTCGGGAAATTCTTGCACGAGACTATTGGCCAGACGCACCATATCTGCCACGGTGCTGTAATTCTCCGGATGCGGTACGCCAGTAGAGTTGACAAATTTCGTATTCGCCATGCCAAGCCGCTGTGCGGTTTTATTCATTGACTCCACAAAGGCGGGCTCGGTATTGGCAATGGCCTTTGCCAGAGCAATTGCTGCATCGTGTGCGCCGAGTGTGATCATGCCTTGCAGAAGTTCGCTGACCGTCACATTTTTGCCCGGCAGCAAAAACATGCGCGATCCTTGCGGTACTTCCGCCTCTGCCGGTGAGGCAACGTTTTGATCAAGCCGGATCTTGCGATCGCGCAGGGCGGTGAAGGTGAGATAGGCTGTCATCATCTTGGCCATCGATGCCGGGCTGAATCGGCTGTCAGGATTTGAAGATGCGAGTGTCTGACCTGTAGTTGCGTCAATCAACATCCAACTCGGCGCAGCAATTTTCGGTGCCGTCGGCCAGGCCTGGCTATGGCCCGGAGCAGCTGATAGGCCGAGCGTGATGAAAATAGCAGCCCCGATAAGCGGAGCGAATCGAGAACCCATTGAATTTAGTCGTGCAAACATCGGAGGATGCAGTCTTTTAAAAACGGCAGCTGGCCATGAAAAAAGTGCCCCGCCGCTGGCATCACAAGAATCGGCTGCCGCTGCGGCGCTGCCCAGTCGAGAACAGTTTTTAGCGCGACCACCTCGTCAAGCTCGCCGTGAATCAAGCGCGCCGTTGGCCCCACATCTGCAGCGGGTCTGCGATCAGGCGCAATTCCAAGTCCGACCAGAATCAGCCGGTCGAGCGCGGGCTGGCCCGCCGTAATCGCATGCGTGGGCCATTGCTGTGCGATGTGCGTGGCCATGACCGCTCCAAATGAGAAGCCGCCCATCCACCGCTGCCCGCGGATGTCTGGGAATTTTTCAATTAACCATCTCCAGGCTGCCCAGAGGTCGTCCACTTCGCCCATCCCGTGATCATGGGCGCCAGTACTTTTTTCAACCCCCCGAAAATTGGGCCGCAATACCACCATCGATTGGCTGACAAATGCGCGGGCGATCGTCTGGGCCACCTTGTTATCCAGCGTTCCGCCAAAAAGCGGATGGGGATGGGCTACGACTGCTAGACCCGCAATCGCTTGGCCCTGGGCGGGACGATCCAGCGCGACTTCAATATCGCCTGCCGGCCCCCCAATCAGAAAGCGCTCGGTTGCCGAATTCAAATCTTGAGCCGCTCGACGTGGCGATCGTGGAGTAAGTGGCTGTCGATGATTTCATCGATATCTTGCTGATCGACGTAGCGGTACCACACCGCTTCAGGGTAGATCACCATGACGGGCCCCTCGTCGCAGCGATCGAGGCAGCCAGCGCGATTAATGCGGATTTTTCCTGGCCCGTTTTTCTTCAGGCCTTTGATTTTTTCTTTTGCGTAGGCCTGCAGTTCACCAGCGCCACACTGGGCGCAGCAGGCCGCACCGTTTTCGCGTTGATTGATGCAGAAAAAAACATGCTTGTTGTAATACGACATGGCCGGATTTTATATGGAGCGATCGGCGGCGTTCGACCGCAGAGTCTGCCGTCCGTAGGCCCGCTCCAGGGCCCGAACCGACCGGCGTGACAAGACCAGTTGTAGCCAGGCCAGGGCAAGAAATGGCCAGATCACAGCTGATAGATTTGCCAGCAGCTGAAGGTTAAGCCAGCGGCCCCTCGACCAATCGGAGATGGTGCTGGCGATGAATTCATTTTCAGGCAGCGTATTGGCCAGCATGAGCGTTACCGCCAGGCCGCAGACGGCCGCGAGCCGCTGATGGCTGAGTCGGGCGCCCGCTAAGCCGTAGGCGCTTAACAGGGAGAGGACAACACCGGCCTGGGCCCCGGCGGTGAGCCAGGTGGTGATCGCGGCTGGAGAGAGTAGCCAGACCCATCCTGCACGCACGGCCAGCGTTACCAAGACAACCGTCAGCAGAGTCCGGGGCCAGAACTCTGGGCGATAACGGGCGAACCATCGCGATGACTCGAGCATCGTGAGATGCAGAATTAATGCGCAGCTTGTAATCGCTGCGCCCACGCAGAGCGCTTCAGCAAGAATCCTCTGGGCGGCAAAGACCTCCTGCGCTACCGAGGGACTTGCAGCTGAGGTGCCAGTAATCCAAGCAGCTGCCCGTCGAAGCTCATCACCCAGCCCAATATCGCCTAATGCAAGCCAGATCTGCTGGGGGGCCGCTTGGGCAATCAGCCAGAGGCCGAGCAGGGCCACGCCACCGATCTCAATAGGGCGGGTCTCGGTGATTTGCAGCCGCGTGATGCTTTGGGCGTGGGCGCTGGCGATGAAGGCTCCGGCCATCGCACCCACGGCGTTTGATGCAACATCAAGAATTGAAGGCCGCCTCGATGGCAGATAGGTCTGCAGTCCTTCGAGAAAAATTGAAACCAGCATGCAGCCCAGGGCCGCCATAACGAATGACAGCAACGGGCCCCAAGCAGAATCGGGATGGCGAACCAGGATCGCCCGACTCGCCAGCAGCCCGAGCGGAATGTAGGCCAGCACATTGACCAGCACATCAAAGCCAGTCCAGTACTTCGGCCACGGCTGACTGAGAAATCCCCACGGGGCCTCGGGAATAAAATGCCAGTCGGTCAGGGGCGACAGCGTGATCAGGGCCAGGCCGACTGCGTAAAGCAGGGCCGCAATGGCAAGAGAGGCTGCGCGTCCTACGCGCATCTGAGGGGCCGATACATGCAGCTATGATGCCAAGAATGTGGCCCTGCGAACGGCTTGCGACGATTGATTCGACTCAGCGGGAGCTGCTGCGTCGGCTGACTTCCGCGCCGAATCAGCATCGGGATCCATTTGGGCTCTGGACAACCGCCCAGACCCAGGGCATCGGCAGCCATGGCCGGCAATGGATTGACAGCCCGGGAGGGTTGGCCCTGTCCTTGGGCTGGCCCGAATCGCTCACGTCGCAGTCAGTGGCCCCAGATCCCGCATGGCCACTCCGGCTAAGTCTAGCCGTGATGCAGACGCTTGAAGAATTTTTTCAGCTGACGGATGTGATGCTGGGCGTGAAGTGGCCTAATGACATCATGGCAAGAGGAAGAAAGCTTGGCGGTGTATTGGTGTCACGCCACCAGGTCCAGGGCCGTTGGTGGTTAATCGCCGGAATCGGAATTAATTTTTCATGGCCAAGCCCTCCTGACATCAATCGGCCAGTGATTGCGCTTGAGGATCTCGGCGTATCGCAGGCGCCGAGCCAGACGATCGTGCGAGCGCTCTCGGCAGCAGTCCAGGGCCTATGTCAGCATTCCGGTTCGGGTGATGAAAGGGCCTGGCTCGATGAGTTTCATCGGCGCGATCTCTACGCCAATCAGCGGGTGATTGTGGTCCATCCGGTGAGCGGCAAGCCGCTGGCATCCGGCTGTAATCGCGGCGTCATCCACTCGGGTGCCCTGCGCTTGGAGATCGACGGTGTCGAGCGATTGATCGAGGTGGGCGAGCTTTCTTTGCGGGAAGATCGGCTTGCATGATGAGAAGGCCCAAGCAATGAGCGGACAGATTGTGTTGCTGGTTGATGCTGGTAACTCAGCAATTAAACATCGCATGGCCTATTGCCCAATGCAGGCACCGACAGCACTTGATGTCAGCGATACCCGTTGGCAGATTGGGCCGATGCATCGCACATCAAATGCTCAGGCAAGTGCTGAGTCTCTTGTCATGCTTTGGCGCCAAGAGATTGCAGAATTTGCGACATCCTCTTCGCCGACAATCAGCATGTCATGGAACTCGGTTGGGCCAGCAGCGACACAGCAGATGGTTGCGGCTGCATATCAGGGGCTTACGGGCGCCGTAGCACCGCCGTCTTGGATCAGCAAAGCCCGCGTCGCGCTCTCTAGCGCCCGCCGCTACTATGACAATGCTTATCACGCGCCTGCCCAGCTTGGCGCAGACCGCTGGGTTTCTGGTGCGGGGCTGGCAGCCCTCGGTGTAATGGCCGCAGGCGAGTCCCACCTTGTGGTGAGCGCAGGCACCGCGACAACCGTTGATCTTTTACTGCAGCAGGATGCAATGAGCACTGTGTTTCAGGGGGGCTGGATCTTGCCAGGAATTCGCCTCATGCACGAAAGCCTTCGCGCTGGAACACGGCAACTCGATTACAGCCTGCCGCAGGAGATCACGGATGTGCCACCTATCCCCCGAGATTCACAGTCGGCAATTGCGCATGGCCTCGGCCGGGCGCAGACTGCTTTAATTGCACAGCTCATTGAGCGCTACAAGATTTCCGCAATCTGGCTGCATGGCGGAGATGCGCAGCGTTGGCTGGCGTATACGAAGGCCTTTGCGGGTGTCAGCCTGATGCCGCCAATCACCGAGCGGCAGGATCTCGCATTTTGTGGCCTGCTGGCCCTCTGGGGCAGCGATTCGGCTGGGCTGCAGGAGTCTTGATCGCTTAGCCGGCCGACTTGCGAATTTTTTCCAGTGTTGCTGTGGTGGAGCGCTCATGGTCAAAGGCGATTGACACCACCTTTCCACCCCGGGCGCGGACCCACTGCCCGCCAACAATCTGCTCGATTGGCCAGTCCCCGCCTTTGGCCAGCACATCGGGGCTGACCAATTCAATCAATGCTAAGGGTGTGTTGTCGGAAAACCAGGTGACAAGACTCACCGATTCAAGTGCAGCAATAACGGCCGCCCGATCCGCCAGGCTATTAATGGGCCGATCCGGTGCTTTATTTAAACGTTGTGTCGAGGCGTCATCATTTAAGGCGACGATCAATGAGTGTCCCAAGGCCCGCGCCTGCGCGAGGTAAGTGACATGGCCGCGGTGTAGCAGATCGAAGACACCATTTGTAAACACGATGGGCCGCGGTAGATGGGCTGCCCGGGCTTTTATGTCCTGCGGCGGTGTAAGTTTCGATTCGAATTCGGGTGCCGAATTCACAGCGCTTAAGCCATCAATGATTTTCGATAACGGTTGAGTTCCTGCACTGAGCTGAAGGTCTGATCAAAGAGCAGCGATAGATTGTGCAGAATGCGTTCAGCGACCCGGCCTTCCCATACGGCATCGAAGCGAATCTGCTGATCGAGCCAGCGCTCAAGCCAGCCGGGCTCTGGTGTTCGGCTCTGGACGGTATCGTTAGGAAAGAGTGCCTGATTGACATGCAGATTTGTCGGGTGCAGCGCCTGGGATGTTCTGCGGGCACTGGCCATCAGGACTCCAATTTTTGCGAAAGCATTGCGCGCAGCATCGCCCGTTGTGACCAAGGCTTTTTTCATGTAGCGCAAATAGGCGCCGCCATGACGGGCCTCATCTTTAGCGATCGTCTCGTAGATTTGGCGAATCACGGGCTCGGTATGCCACTCGGCTGCACAGCGGTACCAATGATTTAGGCGAATCTCGCCGCAGAAATGCAGCATCAGGGTTTCCAGCGCCGGCGCGGGGTCAAACTCAAATCGCACCGCGTGAAGCTCTTTTTCCGAGGGCAGCAGCTCGGGCCGAAAGCGTCGAAGATATTCCATTAAAACTAAGGAGTGTTTCTGCTCTTCATAAAACCAGA
Source organism: Betaproteobacteria bacterium (assembly GCA_018969705.1). Classification (GTDB taxonomy): domain Bacteria; phylum Pseudomonadota; class Gammaproteobacteria; order Burkholderiales; family Burkholderiaceae_A; genus Lacustribacter. The sequence continues at coordinate 11,532 of JAGWXV010000009.1, read as the reverse complement.
TGGACATGAAGGCCGAGAAATCGCTGTCGTGCCGATTGTCTCGAAGAAACATTTCTGTGGCCGGCAGGGCCGCCCACTCGGTGATGGCATTCATCTTGATGGTTTGGGCCTGCTCTTCGGAGAGCAGCGCAGGATTGAATGCCTCCCATTTAATGTCCCGTTCTAAGTCCCAGCGGACGCGCTCAAATGCCCGAAACAATTCTGGGTAGAGCATCTCGGAGGCCTGAGGTGTACGCATCGTGGTTGGGTGTGGGCAAAAAAAGACGCCTGATTGTAAGGTCAACTGCTGCTGGAATGGGCGATTTTTCGCCGTAGCCAGCCAATCACTGGCCCTACGACTGGAAATGCCTGCATGAGTCGGGAGCCATCCCAGTAGTCGGTGTGGTCTTGGATCTTTCCTTGGGCGTTAAAGCGCAGCCGGCTGCAGCCCGGGAGTCGTTGCAGAGGTTTGCCTGGGCCGATTGCAAATTCAAATGTCCAGCCGATGACGGCCTCGGCTGGCGCGCTTGTGGCGGCGCCCATCAGCTGGATATCACGAAATTTTGGTTCATGAAGATGGATGAACATTTCTGCGTAAATTTGCTGGATCGCAGATTTACCACTGACTGTCTGAAAAGGATCGGTAAACCGACAGTCGTCGGCATAAAACGCCAAAAGCTGATCCAGGTGTTGTTGGTCCAGCGCCTCGGCGGCGGCAATAAAAGCGCTGATATCCATCATGAATCTCGCTGTGATGGCGGATTGGGCAGGGCGCTGCGCATGAGCTGGAAATACAGCCGATAAGGCAGCAGCCTTAGCAGCTTTAGCCACCAAGTGAAGCGCCTGGGGTAATGGATTTCAAACTGGCCCCGGGCGAGGCCTCGGAGTGTTGCCGATGCAGCAGCCTCGGGCGTGATGATGGCGGGCATGGTGAAGTTATTTTTTTCGGTAAGCCGCGTCTGGACAAATCCTGGTTGCACCACCGAGACGGCGATCGCTTTGGACCGCAATTCGAGGTAGCTGACTTCAGCAAGATAAGTCAGCGCAGCTTTGCTTGCGCCGTAGGCAGCTGCCTGAGGCAGCCCGCGATAGCCCGCCACGCTGGAGACCCAACTCCAGTGGCGGGGCTGGCCGGGGGTCAGGGCCCATGCCTGGAGCATGTGTTTTAAGCCCACGTAAGCAGCCAGTGTATTGATCTCAAACGTTTCGCGTACGCCATCAAGTTCGAGCGCCTCACAGGCCATCGGGTGATAAACGCCCGCGACCCAGAAAACAACATCGGGCAGAAGATGCTCCCCTTCAAGTGTTTTGATGGCCGCCTGCAGATCCGCCGCGCGGCCCACATCTAAAGTTAGGCATCGGGCACAGGCAGGTTTTAGGCTGAGCAGGGGTTCGCTTCGACGCGCACTGGCAATGACCCGTGCACCCTGAGCACTCAGGGCCTCGGCCAAGGCCCTGCCAATGCCAGAGGACGCACCAACCACCCAGACGATGCGGCCTGACCAGTCGGTAATTTTAGGATTGGCGGACATGCCGTTTGATCAAAACTTATTTGCTAAACGATAGCGTGACTTCGCCCATTCGAATGCCCCACTTGCTAAAGACCGCCCGATTCAGCATGACCCGATCATCAATCAGAATCATCCAGTCATCAAAATCTAAATGGATGCTGTTTCCACGAAATGGAACGCGCAGGGTATAGCGCCAACGCAGCGCGTTGCCGCTGATCTCACCAATAGCCTGGCCTTCTACGTCTTCAGCGGTTCCGATATAGCGATTCGGGCCGACCGCTTTTAATTTCCAGACGCGCCGCTGAAGCTCGCCATCCGACCAGACAAAGGATTCATCCAGTATGCCCTCGTCTCCATTCCAGCTGGCTTTGATCGTGACGACGAATCGACGATCTACTTGGCCAAATCGATTCTGGACCATGCCCCATCCTTTGATCTCGCCATTGAAATAGGCCTTCAGATCAAGGGCTGGTTTCTGGTCAGCATAGCGCGATGGGTCTGGCCCAGCGCAGCCTGTCATCAGCGCAAGCACAAGGCCGGTAAGTAGCAGTGACAGGCCGGTGCGCCAGTAAAAAACAGAGGACTGAAGACGAGCGAGATTCATTCATGACTCCTTAGGGTCGGGTGTGGCGTTGATTCATCATGAAAGCGCCACAGTGCTGCAATCGCAATACATTTCAATGCAATCGGAATGCCTGCATAGGCCCACCGCAGGGCGCTGAGATTGTTGTCAGGGCTGCTGATACCGGGCTGATAGTCTAGGCCCGACAAAATCGGCAGCGTGAGGCCCGCGGCCAGCGCCAAAGCAAGTTTAATCACAAGATTCCATAGGCCAAAGTAGCTGGCTTCAAGGGTGCCGCGATGATGCTCGCGATCGATTCTGCGCCCAAGCAAAATGGGCGGGCAGACGAGTTCGGCGCCCAGCACGGCCCCCGTAATCAGGCAGATGGCTGCAAACGCCATTAGGCCATCTTGATCAAGTGTCAGCGTCCAGCCAAAGGCTGCTACTGCGATTGACATGGCGATGATCCAAACTGTCTTGGCCTGGAAGTGATGGGCGGCCCATGACCAAAATGGAACCGCGGCGGCAGCGGCAACAAAATAAGCGGCCAGCAGGCCGCTCGCCTGGCTGGGGGTTGCCCCAAGATAGTCTTGGAGAAAAAATAAAATCAACGTCGGTGGAATTGCGTTGGCCAAGGCGTTGATGCCCATGGTGCCCAGCAGTTCACGAAGCTTGGCCTGTTGCAGCAGCGTGGACCATGCCACCTGCGGCCGGGAGGCGGCGGGAGATGATCGGTGGCCGATCAAGCGCAGCCCAAAGCTTGCAGCAATTGCAGCAATTGCACTGATGACGGCCACAAGGCCCAGCAGTCCGCCGGATTGCTGGCCCGCAATTGCAGCAGCGCTAATGACGCCGACCAGCCCGCAGAGTTCGCGGGCTCCAATCAGCCTTGACTGGCCTGCAATCTTGGCAGTCCAGGCGACCGCCCAGCTTTGGTGGGCAAGTGTCGCGGTGCTATTGGCAAGCGAAACAATCAGTGTGCAGCCGACGAGCCATACTGAAAACTTAAACACGGATTGTTCATTTGCATCGAGCACCATGGTCGGATGGGTGAGCAGTCCAAGGCCAGCTGCCATCACGATCAGTCCACCGGCCATCCACAGCCACAATGACTTGGCACTCTGATCAATCCATCGGCCAATAAAGGGATCAGCAATCGCATCAGTGAGCCGCGTGAGCATCAACAGCACGCCGATCAGCCCCAGGCTTAATCCGAATTGTTGCGCGTAAAGCGCGGGGGTCAGCAGATAGAGCGGCAAGGCCGCGAATGCAAGCGTAAAGCCCGGCAGGCCGTATCGCAGTGACTGGCCGATGCCTGGCATCAGGGACGCTGAGAAGCGTTCAGCCCCAGAAGTTCTCTTCTGAGTGAGGGCTCCGATGTTTTTGGATCTAGCCAGATGGCAAAAAATGCTCTGGCGAATTCGGCGTCATCGATGCTGCCTATTGGCTTATCGTTGAGCATAAAGCTTGCCCCGGATCCGGGCCGGTGGATGCCTCGGATCCGATCTCCTGATCGGACATTGGGAAAGATGGCCTGCATCCGACTGCGCCAGGCCTGGTGTTGTTCAGCTGAGCCAATACCAAGTTTTTTGATTTCATCAATGCTGCGATCGGCGATGCTTGACCCATTGAAATCCCGTGCATAGGTGAGCTCTAGCGCAAAGGGAAGCTGTGTCAGCTGGTTCGGGTTGGGCCGCGTCGATGCAAAAAGCCTTGCCTCATAAATCTTCAGGCCCATCCACCTGAGCGTGCCCATGCCTTGCAGATGCAGATCATCAAGATTTGCTTTGGCCGCCTCAAGGCTTGCTATGGCCGTGATCAGGGCCATAGCAAGCCCCACGATCATGCGCCGGCTGGTCTTTTTTGGCGGTTTATTCCTAACCGTCATCAGGCGTGGCGGAGTGTGTATTGCATGACATTGATGTCGCCCTGAGCAAATCCAGCTTCACAATAAGCAAGATAAAAGCGCCACATACGGGTGAAGCGTTCATCAAAACCCAATGCATGAATGCGGGCCCGTTGACTCTCAAAGCGTTTTGCCCATTCCGCGAGTGTGCGGCCATAGTCTTGGCCGAAAGCAAATGCTTTTTCGATGCGTAGGCCTTTCTGACGGGCCTGCTGCTCAAAGACAGTGGGCGAGGGCAGCATTCCGCCTGGGAAAATATATTGTTGAATGAAGTCGGTGCTGCGGCGGTAACGTTCAAAGAGCCGCTCATCAATGGTGATGGTTTGAATTACGGCAACACCATCAGATTTCAGGCAGCGAGACAGCGTTGAAAAATAAGCCTCCCAATAACGTTCGCCAACCGCCTCGAACATCTCGATTGAGATGATTGCGTCGTAGCGGCGACTTTCGTCACGGTAGTCTTGCAGCCGTATCTCAAAACGTTGCTCGCCATATGAATTTAAAAGGCCCTTGGCCCAGTGTTGCTGTTCTTCGGAGAGCGTGAGCCCCACATACTGGGCCGGAGTCGACCTCAGAATTGCCTCGCCAAGCGCACCCCAGCCGCAGCCGATTTCAAGAATGCTGGCCCCGGGCCCCAGCCGCTCGGGTTCAATTTCCCGAATTGCCCGATGAATTTTGCGATGCTGGCCCTCTTCAAGGCTAACGGGGGATTCCCAGCAGCCCGTGCCGTCAAACAGGGCGCTGGAGTAGCTCATGCTGGGATCCAGCCAGAGCCGATAGAAATCATTACCCAGGTCGTAGTGGGCTGCGATATTTTTTTTCGCCTGGGCCTTGCGATTTGAGCGCAACAAATGCCGCAGTTGATCGAGGAGCACCGACCACCATCGGCCATAGATCATCTTATCGATGGCCTCACGGTTGAGCAGCAAAAGCTTTAAAAGCGCGGCAGGATCCGGACTGGACCAATAGCCTTGCATGTAGGCTTCACCAAAACCAATATCGCCACGCGAAAACGCAAGGTTAAAGACCCGGCTGTCATGAATCGTGATTTCAGCGGCGACATGTGACCGGGCCTCTCGTTGTACGCCCACAAAAACACGTTGGGTTGTATCGGGCAGGATGATTTTCAGTTCACCGAATTGCAGCGACTGCAGCAGGCGTAATACAAGACGTGTGCGGGTGTCCGGCGACCAAGGGAGCAAGGGCTTGGAATTAAGCGTTGCGGAGGATTGAAGGCTTGGTGTCATAAGAGGGCCAACAGTAGATTAAAGGGAGAGGGAAATAAAAATCGGTTTAGCTGCTCGTGCGTGGCCGTGGGATCAGTTTTGCGCCCTTGATCCAGAGCAGCAGCGCCTGCCAGTGAATTCGGGCGATTACACCGAGCGAGAAGAGGGGAAATCGTACCCATGCCAGCATTGCGGTAGCCTGTGTCAGTCGGGCGGAGGATCCGCCCATCGAGGTCAGCAGCAGGGTGCCATGCTCATCCGCATATTCAATTCGCGCCAAATCCCGACCATCGACTGCAGACTTAAAAAAACGAAACTTGTAGCGGCCCTGAATTTCAAAAAACGGAGAGACATAGAAAGCCTTATCGGATTCGAGCGTCTGGCCATTGTGAATTGCAGCGTTGTGGCCAGGATCTAAAACATAGACATGCCGTTGCCCAAAGGTGTTATTGACCTCAGCAATGATGGCCCGAAGGCTTCCGTCTTGGCGCTCGCAGAACCAGAAGCTGACCGGCTTAAACGCATAGCCAAGCATGCGCGGAAAGGTCTGCAGCCAGATCTCGCCATCGGCATCATGAATGCCGGCTTGCTGTAGTGATGCAATGGCCCACTCCAATAGCGGCCTGCCATCCCCGTGATCACGGTCAACTACACTGAGCAATGCCTTTCGATTCAGTCCCCAGCCTCGCCATTTCCGTTGGCCAGTGGCCGCAGACGCCTGAAGGCTCTTCAGGGGCAGTTGAAGGTAGAAGGCCCGATAGCGAAAGTCATGGCGAAAGGGCCGGACCCTGCAGTGCCAGATGTGGCCGCTGACCAGCCGCGGCTCATGCTGGGTTGGGCAGGGCAGGGGCATGTCCAGTTTTGACAAAGTGATGCCGCAGATCGCGGGCCGCCTGGATTCCTGACTGAAATCCATCTTCGTGAAAACCATAACGGGTCCAGGCACCTGCAAGCCAGATTCCTTGGTGGCCTTGAACGCTGGGCAGCTCGTGCTGCGCCTGAATCGCAGGCCCATCAAAAATAGGATGTGCATAGTGCATCGACTGAAGAATATGCTCGGGCCGAGGCGGTGCAATCGGATTCAGACTCACGAGCACTGGCGTCTGCACGGGCAGGGGCTGAAGCTGATTCATCCAGTAGGTCACGCTGACGCTGCTGCTCGCGTGATCGTGCGTGTGTAGATAGTTCCAGGCTGCCCAGGCTGCTCGCCGTTTGGGCATGAGCGTTGTATCCGTGTGAAGCACCGCGAGATTTTTCTGGTAACGGATTTTTGAAACAACTTTTTTGGCAGGGCTGGTTTCTTGCAGCAACTGGCTGGCCTGGTCAGAGTGGCAGGCCATGATCACCGCATCGTAATGATCTTCAAAGGCCCGGGCTGCGCCCGTATCGGTCTGCACCCCGCGGATTCTGACCCGGGCGTTGCCGCTCATTGAGGTTATCGGACTTACCGAATCAACGTTGCACTGTGTCCGCCAAATGACATGACGGCCTGATTGCGCCAGGCGGGCCTGAAGTTTCTGAATATAAGTGGTGGATCCGTTGCGTACGGTGTACCACTGGGGCCGGTCGGCAATCTGCAGAAGTCCATGGTTTTCACAAAACTGGGTGAAGGTCGTCATGGGAAAGGCCCGCATTTGTTCGGGCGGGCAAGACCAGATCGCACCAGCCATTGGCAGCAGATAGGCATTGAGAAACAGGGGGCTATAGCCGCCGTGATCCAGATAGTCGCCAAGGCTCGGACCCGATTCCGCTTGCAGCCGGAATCGGGCAGCATCGCGTGGGGCCTGGCGGTTAAAGCGCATGATGTCGGCCAGCATCTGCCAAAAGCGTGGCGAGATGAGGTTGCGTCGTTGCGCAAATACAGTGGAGAGGCTCGAGCCACACCACTCAAGTGCGCCGTGATTCAGGCTGGCAGAAAACGACATGTCACTGGCGGCAGTCTCAACACCTAGAGTCTCAAACCAGGCTTTCAGGCCCGGGTAGGTGCGGTGATTAAAAACAATAAAGCCAGTGTCCACCGGAAAGTTTCGGCCCTCTACACGGACCTGTTGGGTATGGGTATGACCACCCAGACGGTTGTCCGCCTCAAAGACGGTGACGTCGGCCCACGAAGACAGCTCCCAGGCTGCTGCGCAGCCCGAGATACCACTTCCGATGATGGCAACTCTCATGCGCGGCGCAGATGATCGATCTTTGCGTACGCCGAATGGTTGTGAATCGATTCAAAATTCTCCGATTCCACGCTGTAGCCGATGATGCGGCGATCTTCTGCTAGGGCAAGCGCAATATCGCGCACCAGGTCTTCAACAAACTTTGGATTGTCATAGGCCCGCTCGGTAACCCATTTTTCGTCAGGCCGCTTTAGCAGCCCCCAGAGCTCACAGGAGGCTGCCTTCTCGGCGATCGCGATCAGCTCTTCGATTTCAATCGGTGTTTTGACTTGCGCGGCGATCGTGACATGGGAGCGCTGATTGTGGGCGCCATAATCAGAAATCTTTTTAGAGCAGGGGCAGAGGCTGGTCACAGGAACCACCACTGTCATCGTGGTGGTGCGCTGGTGGTCACGGACTTCGCACTCCAGCGTCACCTGATAATCCATCAGGCTTTCCACGCCGGATACGGGTGCTGCTTTGCGAACAAAATAAGGCAGCGCGATTTTGATGTAGCCCTGATCCGACTCCAGTCGGGCGAGCATGGCATCCATCAGGCCCTGCAACGAATGGTAGGCCAGTGGATCTTCGTGGGACTGAAAAACTTCAAGAAAGCGCGACATATGCGTGCCCTTGACCTCCGGCGGCAATGCGACGGTCATGTCTACGGTGGCTACAGAGGGCTGCGGCCCCTTTGCGGTCTGCACGAAGACGGGATGCACGAGGGATTTCACACCTACCCGCTGTATCGCCAGCTGACGATGGTCAGCATGTGATTGCACATCGGGCAGAGCGGCGGTTGAGGAGAAGAGTTTATCGGGCGCGTTCATGACGGCACTCCTGTGATGGTGAAAAAAATTCAGGAACGAGGTGAGGAGAGGGCCCGCTCAATCTCGCTGGTAAGACGGCGATCGTTCGGGCTCACCAGACTTGAGAAACTGCGAACGAGTTTTCCATCACGGCCGATGATGTATTTATGAAAATTCCATCCCGGCGATTCGGATTGCTGGGCCAGCTGTTTGAACAAAGGATTTGCGTTGCCACCTTTGACAGATGTCTTCGCGAGCATCGGAAATTTCACGCCGAAGGTATTGGAGCAGAACTCTGCAATCTCTTTATTGCTGCCTGGCTCTTGATTACCAAAATCGTTTGAGGGAAACCCGAGCACGACCAAGCCGCGGTCTTTGTATTTGGAATACAGCTTTTCCAATCCTTCGTATTGGCGCGTGAAGCCGCAGTAGCTCGCGGTGTTGACCACGAGCACGACTTGGCCCTGGTATTGACAAAGTGACTGGGGAGCGTCGTCTTGCAAGCGTGGAAAGCTGTGGTTCAGCAGTGCTGGGCAGGCCGCACTCGCCCATGCCTGCGGAACAATGGCCAGCAGCACAATCGCAGATGCGATCCATAGCCACCGACTCCACGCAGGGGACAGGCTGTGGGCCGCTGTTGTTGCGTTTTGCGTGGGAAATTTCAAATTCATAGGGGAATTGTCTTGGTCATTACAGGTTCCAGCCTTATACTAGTGGCGGGGACATTGGACGTCAATGATTTGTCCATGACAAAAGAGGGCTAAATTGGATCACCTGGATGCCGCAGCAGTCACGCTGAGCATATCAGCCGTGGAGCGGGATACTGGCCTGTCAAAGGACACGCTTCGTGTCTGGGAGCGGCGGTATGGCTTTCCCAACCCGATGCGGGATGCTTTTGGGGAGCGAATCTACTCCTTGGACCAGGTCGACCGTCTTCGGGCAATCCGCCGTCTGATGGATATCGGGCACCGCCCCGGCAAGATTATTGGCCTAGACATCGCTGAATTACACGCGCTTGCCGACACTTCGACTGGCTCTGGCAGCTCAAACCGGGCCGAGGTCGATCAAGACACCAACCCCGATCTCGCCCATTTGGTCGACATCACCAAATCTCATGACATCGAGGAACTCCGTCGCCAACTCGGCCAGCGCCTGCTTCGGCTTGGTCTGGCGCGGTTTGTGACCGAGGTCGTTGCCCCCCTGACGCAACGGGTCGGAGATGCATGGTCCCGCGGTCAGATGGAGATCTACGAGGAGCATCTCTACACCGAGTCGATTCAGGTCGTGCTGCGTAATGCCATCAGCACCATCCCCCAGCCAGGTGATCGGCCCCGCGTCTTATTGACCACGTTTCCCTCAGAGGCCCATGGCGTTGGATTGTTGATGGCGGAGGCGCTGCTGGCGCTTGAGGGATGTAGATGTATCTCTTTGGGCACCCAGACCCCCGTCTGGGATATTGTGCTGGCGGCCTCGGCCCAGGAAATCGATATCGTTGCCCTGTCGTTTTCTGCGGTGATGAATCCCAATCAGGTGGTGGATGGTCTGACAGAATTGCGGGCCAAGCTGCCGCGCAACATTGAAATCTGGGCGGGCGGCCGATGCCCTGTGCTTCAGCGCCGTCCCCCGCCAGACATCAGGGTTATCTCTGAGTTGTCTGACCTCACTACCGGCCTGGCCGACTGGCGCCACCGGGCTTCCCGCTAAGTTTCGGTTTTCTTAGTTCCACCCGCCCGCTTCGGGCCCTGTGGCTTAGTCTCCATCATGCTTTGAGCCCCGGCCTGCGCCGCCGTCATCATCTGGCCGAACTGTTGCTGCATTGCGTTCCACCATAAATTTGCCTGATCGGCGGCAGGCCCTGCTGCAGATTGGGCTGAAGACTGGCCCGCTTCTGAACCACCTGGTGCCGTGGCCGTGAACGCTTTGATGGCTGCGATGGTCCCACGTTGAACTTCGAGGCCCTGGATCGTGGTCTTCAGTAAAGTGAGGTTTAAGCTGAGCCACTGCTCCACCGCCTTTAATTCAGAGATGCGTTTGTCCATCTCGTTGAGGTCGGTGAAGTCAAAGTTCGCCATCCCAGCAGGCGAAGCTCCCATGGGCATTTTTGTCCATGGTGTGTTCAGGATGTCAAAAGGATTGAAGGCTTGAGGATTTTCCATTGTTGCCACCGCTTTCATTTGGAGCACTGAATTGAGGATAGCTTAAGCATGGCCGGGCTTGGAGCCCCACGTGCCGCATCGGTTCGGCCCTGGATCGCGTGGAAACGGGCGGCGTTCATCGTGCTATTGGCCCACTTTTTCCTGCTCTTCGGGCTAGAGATGCTGCTGCGGCTTCTCAGTCCCCAGGAGCTGCCGGCACAGTTGCAGATGGGACCTGTAAGTTTTCAAATGCTTCAAGAGCGGGCTCCCGCTGCCCCGAGTCCACTGCCCCAGCCATTTCCCGGCCTGAGCCAGATTGCGCAGCAGGATATTGCAAGCACCCCGGCCGCTGTCCAAACCCCGCCGCCGTCTGTGAATACCCAGCCAGCTGCTCAGCCGCCGAATTCGGGCACTTCGAAATCAAGCGCTGAGCGAACCCCGCGGCCAGATGAGCTGCCTGGGGTTGGCGGGGTAGCGCTCAGCGTTTTTTTTGGCGATCACGCCGGGAACACGCCGATTGCGACGGGTTCGATTGAAATTAGCTTTCCTGCCGAGGGCCGCTATCAGATCCGACTTCTGACGAAGGCCATGGGCTGGGCTGCGGTATTTGCCCCCAATCCGCTGTTTGCTGAAACAGTCGGCCGTATCGGCCCCGGAGGTCTTCAGCCCGAGCGCTATACCCATCGATCGCCTCGGGGCCGGGAAGAAGTGTCGACTTTTGACTATGAAAATGGAAAAGTCGTCTATTCATCGTTAAAAGAACCTCTTCCTCTTGAAAAAGGTATTCAAGATCGCCTAAGTTTCATGATTCAGCTTGCCTGGATACTCAAGATTGAGCCCGAGCGGTTCTCTGTTGGTGAGTCGATTCTTCTTCCGATGGCGGGCAGAAATAAGGTGGAGAAGGTCAATTTCACGGTGATCTCTGAGTCCGACATCGTGCTGCCGGGCGGGGTGATTGTTCCGGCGATCCACCTGTCAACCTATGGCCGGGGAGAGCGCGTCAGAGGCCAAATTGATGTCTGGCTCGACCGCACTGACCGGCTTTTGCCGGTCAGGATCCGGTTCGAGGAGGCCCGCGGCCAGGTGCTCGATTTGCTGGCGGTTCGGCGGCCTTAACTTGACGCTTATTTAAGCAGATTCCATAATCGCGGGTTCCTCGCGGAGGGGTGCCCGAGTGGCTAAAGGGGGCAGACTGTAAATCTGTTGGCTTACGCCTACGTTGGTTCGAATCCAACCTCCTCCACCCGTGCCCAT
>JAGWXV010000095.1 GCA_018969705.1 Betaproteobacteria bacterium | reverse complement strand
AGAATACGGATGTAGTGCATCCGCATCCGGCCGGAGATGTGGCCCAGAACGACATGGCCGTTTTCCAGTTTCACGCGAAACGTCGCATTGGGCAGGTTCTCAATGACCTCTCCCTGCATCTGTATCGCGTCGTCTTTCGCCATTACCGCGCGAACCCTCCTGTTTTGAAATGCGACTTCTTCAGCAGGCTGTCGTATTGCTGCGACATCATGTAGGCCTGCACCTGCGCCATGAAATCCATCGTGACCACCACGATAATCAGCAACGAGGTGCCGCCGAAGTAAAACGGCACATTCCACTTCAACACCAAAAACTCGGGCAGCAGGCAGACCAGAGTGATATAGGCCGCGCCCACCAGGGTCAGGCGCATCAGAATCTTGTCGATAAATTTTGCGGTCTGATCGCCAGGACGAATACCCGGGATTAGGGCGCCTGATTTTTTCAGGTTATCGGCGGTCTCTTTGCTGTTAAAGACCAGCGCAGTGTAGAAAAAGCAGAAAAATACAATTGCGGCCGCATACAAAGCGATGTACAGCGGCTGCCCCGGCGATAACGATGCCGCGATGTCCGACAGCCAGCGCATGCCGCCCTCGCCCGAACTAAACCAAGACGACAATGTGGCGGGGAAGAGAATGATGCTGGAGGCAAAAATCGGCGGAATGACGCCCGACATGTTGAGTTTTAACGGCAGATGAGACGTCTGGCCCGCATAGACCTTGTTGCCCACCTGACGCTTGGCGTAATTCACCAGAATTTTGCGCTGTCCGCGCTCAACAAAACAAACGAATGCGGTCACCAGCACAACTAGAAAAACAATAAAGAGCAGCACGATCGCGCTCATGGAGCCGGTTCGCACAAGCTCAAAGAGTCCGCCCAGGGCACTTGGCAGTCCTGCGGCAATGCCTGCGAAGATGATGATGGAGATGCCGTTGCCCAGGCCACGCTCGGTGATCTGCTCGCCGAGCCACATCAGAAACATGGTGCCGGTTACCAGGGATACCACCGTCACAAACCGGAACATCAGACCCGGATCCACCACCAGGCCAGGCTGGGACTCCAGGGCCACCGAAATTCCAATGGCCTGAACAATCGCCAAGCCGACAGTGGCATAGCGTGTGTACTGCGTGATTTTTCTGCGGCCCGCCTCGCCCTCTTTTTTCAGGGCCTCAAGATGGGGCGAGACTACCGTCATCAGCTGCATGATGATCGACGCAGAGATATACGGCATGATGCCCAAGGCAAATACGGTGAAGCGCGACAAGGCGCCCCCCGAAAACATATTGAACAGCCCAAGAATGCCGCCGGCCTGTGACTTGAACAGCTGTGCCAGCTGATCGGGGTCAATGCCGGGCACCGGGATATGGGCCCCAATCCGATAGACCACCAATGCCAGCAGCAAAAAGACCAGCCGCTTACGCAGATCAGCGTAACGGTCGGTTTTCATTGACATGACAGAGGCCATAGCAGGGGTTGTGATGCTGTCGCGATTACTTCGCGGCAGCCACTGCCTCCACAATGACGGTGCCGCCAGCGGCCTCGATGGCTGCCTTCGCACCGGCGGTAACACCCAAACCGCGCAGGGTCACTTTGCGAGAAAGCTCGCCCGACTTAATGACCTTTGCAGATCGCGTGAGCTCGGCGACAACACCGGCCTGCTTGAGCGCCAAAAGATCAATCTCGTCAATCGGCAGGGCCTGCAAATCAGAGAGCCGAACTTCGGCATTGAAACGGGCAAACGGCGCCTTGAACCCGCGCTTGGGCAGACGGCGATGTAACGGCATCTGACCACCCTCGAAGCCTACCTTATGGAAACCGCCGGAGCGTGATTTCTGGCCCTTATGTCCACGGCCTGCTGTCTTGCCGAGGCCAGAGCCGATACCGCGGCCCACTCGGCGCTTGGGATGCTTCGAACCCTCGGCAGGAGCGATAGTATTTAAGCGCATCGAATCTTTATTCTGTTCAGTCATGGTGTTACTCCACCCGCACGAGGTAAGAGACTTTATTGATCATGCCGCGCACTGCCGGTGTGTCTTCCAGCGTGCGGCTCTGATGAAGCTTTTTCAAGCCAAGGCCCAGGACCGTCGCGCGATGAGACCCGCGCGTACCAATCGGGCTTTTGACCAGCGTCACCTTGAGGGTTTTCTTTTCCATAAGAGCGCTCCGGTCAGTTCAGCATCTGCTCGACCGACAGGCCGCGCTTATTGGCGACCTCGGCAGGCGTCTGCATATGGCGCAGACCATTTAAGGTCGCACGCACCATGTTGTAAGGATTGGTAGAGCCGAGGCTCTTGGCGACCACGTCGGTCACACCCAGCACTTCGAAGATGGCCCGCATCGGACCGCCCGCGATAATGCCGGTACCTTTTTGTGCGGGTGAAATCATTACGGTCGAAGCGCCGTGCTTACCCGTCACGCTGTGATGAAAAGTGCCACCTTTCAGGGGGATCTTGATCATCTTGCGGCGGGCCTCATCCATCGCCTTTTGGACCGCGACCGGCACCTCACGGGACTTGCCCTTACCCATGCCAATTCGGCCATCGCCATCGCCCACTACTGTCAGCGCGGCGAATCCGAGAATACGGCCACCCTTTACGACCTTGGTGACGCGGTTCACGGAGATCATCTTCTCGCGCATTCCGTCATCACGGTCTTCGGTGGTCACTTTTGATTGCATCTTTGCCATTAGAAAGCTCCGAGTTGTCGTTGCGAGATCAGAACTGCAGTCCGCCTTCGCGGGCGGCTTCGGCTAAGGCCTTCACGCGGCCGTGGTACTTAAAGCCTGAGCGATCAAACGCAACACTGGTAATGCCAGCGGCCTTGGCTTTTTCGGCAACGCGCTTGCCAACTGCTGTTGCCGCCGCGATATTGCTGCCCTTGCCGGCCAGGGTTTTACGCAGCTCCGGCTCGAGACTTGAGGCGAACACCAGAATCTTGGAGCCCGAAGCATCGATGATGCTGGCGTAGATGTGGGTATTGGTCCGATGCACTGCCAGACGATTGACCCGCAGCTGCGCAATCTTAAGCCGGGTCTGACGGGCACGACGGAGTCTGCTTTGTTTTTTATCCATGATCGAATTCCTGATCTGCTCTTGTCTTGAGGCGAGTTATTTTTTCTTGGTCTCTTTAATGATCACTACCTCATCCACATACCGAACGCCTTTGCCTTTGTAGGGCTCGGGCGGACGATAGGCGCGGACTTCGGCGGCCACCTGGCCCACCTGCTGTCGGTCAATACCTTTGATCACGATGTCAGTCTGGGTCGGGGTCTCCGCCTTAATGCCTTTCGGCATTTTGTGAACCACGGGGTGAGAAAAACCCAGCGAAAGATTCAGCGCATCGCCTTGGGCCTGGGCGCGATAGCCCACACCAACGAGGCTGAGCTTGCGCTCAAAGCCCTTCGAAACGCCGTGGACCATGTTGGCCACTAAAGCGCGCACCGTGCCGCTCATTGCCTTGGCATGCCGCGAACTGTCTTTGGCGGCAAAGGTAATGGTTCCGCTGTCGAGTTTGACGTCGACCTCACCCTTTAAGGCCTGGGTCAGCGAACCGAGCGGGCCTTTGACCGTAATGGCATCCGCCGAGATGATGGCCTCGGTACCCGTGGGCAGGGCAACAGGGTATTTCGCAATACGTGACATGTTGATCCCCCTTACGCAACGATGCCGATGACTTCACCGCCCAGCCCGGTTGCACGGGCCTTACGATCGGTCATCAGGCCCTTGGGCGTGGAAACAATCGCCACGCCCAGGCCGTTCATGACGGTGGGCAGCTGGTGGCGGTTTTTATAAATGCGCAGGCCGGGACGGCTGACCCGCTCGATGCGCTCAATCACTGGGCGGCCGGCGTGATACTTCAGGCCGATCTCCAGATCAGATTTGGCGCCGGACTGATGGACATTGAAATGCTCAATGTAGCCTTCGTCCTTCAGCAGGGTCGCGATTG
>JAGWXV010000094.1 GCA_018969705.1 Betaproteobacteria bacterium | reverse complement strand
ATGTCGCCTGAGTCCACGGCAATCTGGTTCGGGGTGATGGTTTTGATGACGGTCGGTTTCGGTATGCTCGCGCCACCGGTGGGACTTAACGTTTATGTCGTCAATGGAATGGCTAAGGATGTCCCCCTAAGTGAAAGCTATAAAGGGGTGATGCCGTTTTTGATCAGCGACACGTTGCGGACGCTGCTTTTGTTGTTCTTCCCAGGCCTTACTCTTTTCCTAATTCAGTTTTTGACCTAGCGTCTGCAGCCGCTAGCGTCCGATCAGCGCTGCACGAATGATTTTGTAGCCTTAATCACTGCCTGCGCCTGATCGCGGTGGGGTGAATGGCCACAGTTGGCAAGTTCAAGCAGCTGGGTCTGGGGCAGCTGGCGGGTGATGCCTCGGATTTGCTCAAGGCTTCCATATTCGTCGTCTAGGCCTTGCACTGCGAGAAGCGGGCAGGTGATTGTGACAATCTCATCTTCAATCGACCAGTGCTTAAATCGTGGATCAAGCCAGATGCGATTCCATCCCCAGAAGGCTGAATCGGGGTCTTGATGGTAGCGGCTAAGTTTTTCCCGTAAGTCAGTCTCAAGATACGCCTGGCGGGCTTTCTCAATGCTGGTGACGGTTAATTCCTCAACCATGATGTGTGGCGCAAGGACAATCGCACCGGCTAATTGATCACCATAGCGGGCCGCATAGAGCAAAGTAATCGAGCCGCCATCGCTGTGGCCGAAAAGCCAGACGCGATCCCGCGCGGGATTGATCCCGAGCTGCTCCATGAGTGCTGGCAGGACCTCGTGGGCTTGCCGATGCATGAAGTCCAAATCCCAAAGCTCATCCGCGGGCCGTGGTGTGGAGTGGCCGTAGCCTGGCCGTGAATAGACAAGCCCCCGGCAGCCAACTGCCTGGCACAGCGTGTCGGGAAATTGCCGCCACAGGGATATTGATCCCAGGCCTTCATGCAGAAAAATCATCACGGGGGCTTTGGGATCTTGTAGGCCGACCCACTGAAACTCGAGCCTTATGTCGCGCTTATCCCAGTGTAGTTCAACAAAACCGTGTTGCGGTGTCACTGCACGGAGCCCCTGTTACGCTCGAGTTCGCGAAGCTTAAAGCGTTGTATCTTGCCTGTAGCGGTCTTCGGCAGTTCGGCAATCAACTCAATCATGCGTGGATATTTATAGGGCGCGAGACGGTCTTTGACAAAGGATTTAATTTCAGCCTCTTGGACTGACTGTCCCGGCTTCACAACAACAAAGGCCTTGGTCTTGATCAGGCCCTCATGGTCCTCTACGCCAATCACAGCAGCTTCCAGAATGGCCGGATGCTGCATGAGTGTCGCTTCGACCTCAAAGGGAGAAACATAAATGCCACTGACTTTGAGCATGTCATCGCTGCGGCCAGCATAGGTAAACGTGCCGTCTTCGTTTTCGACGTATTTATCCCCACTTTTTGTCCACGCGCCCCGAAAAGTCTCGTTGCTTTTCTCACGGTTATTCCAGTACATCAGTGCCGCGCTTGGGCCACTGATGAAGAGGTCGCCGACTTCTCCCTTTTTGACCGGGTTGCCTGATTCATCGCGCAGCTCAATCTGGTATCCGGCAACGGGCCAGCCAGTGGTGCCATAGCGGATCCTGCCGGGAATATTCGAGAGAAAAATATGCAGCATCTCGGTCGATCCGATGCCGTCAACAATCTCGACACCATAATGCTTGGTGAACCGCTCACCGAGCTCCGCAGGCAGCGCCTCACCCGCCGAGGAGCACATCCGAAGCGCAACTTCGCTGCGCGAGGGCAGGTTGGGAGAGGCCAACATACCGGCATAGCCGGTTGGCGCGCCAAAAAATACGGTGGTCTTCTCAGCCTTCCAGCGTTTAAAGACTGCATCGGGTGTGGGACGCTCGGCCATCAGTACCACAGTGGCGCCGACTGAAAGCGGAAAGCTCAGGCCATTGCCGAGCCCGTAAGCGAAAAATAATTTCGCCGCGGAAAAGCAGATATCGCTCTCTTTCAGAGCCAGCACACCCTTGCCATAAAGCTCAGCGGTCCAGAAGGGATTTAACTGGGTGTGGACTGTACCTTTGGGTTTACCGGTTGAGCCTGAGGAGTAAAGCCAGAATGCGATTTCATCAGCGGCGGTATCGGCGGGCCGGGACAGGCCCGGGGCCTTGAGGAGATCGGCCAGACGCTGTGTTCCCGAGGGCGCTGCCGCCGCCGGGGTAGAGACTACGATTTGGCGGACCTGATGTTGGCCTTGTGACAGCGCCGCCTGAAGCGTGGGCAGCAGGGCCTCGGAGACCAATGCTGCTTTTGCGGCGCTGTGCGCGAGCATGTAAGCATAGTCATCCGCTGTCAGTAGGGTATTGACGGCAACAGGGACAATGCCCGCATAGATTGCACCAAGAAAACTGACTGGCCAATCATTGCAGTCATGCATCAGTAAAAGCACCCGGTCTTCGCGCTCCAAGCCCAGATCCAATAGGCCCTGGGCCATGCTGCGAATGGCTTGGTCGAGCTCGCCATAGCTCATCTTGCCCTGATCATCAATAAATGCGGTCTTTTGGGACCGCTTTGCGTTGATCCCCATCAGGTGTTGGGAAAAATTAAACGATGCCCCAGGGTGTAGCGTCGATAGATCGACTGTCATAGTTGTCTCCTCGTTTGCCCCACGGTCATGCCGTGAGTTTCTCTAAGATGTTGCTGCTTGCCTGAATTGCGCTGCGTTGATGATAAAAATGCAGGGCCCTTAGCCCGCCCAATTCCTCACCCCCACCGGCCCGGCCCGGGCCGCCATGCAGGGACTGCGGCATCACGTTGCCATGGCCAGTATGCTGCGCACCGACCTCTGGCGAAATCACATGAATACGGCCGTGGCTGCTGGCCAATTCAATTGCCGCTGCGGCAAGCGTCGTGTTATCCGCCCCGAACACCGAACAGACCAGCGAACCTTCACCACGGCGAATCAGTGCTGTGGCGCGATCGGGCGTCTCGTAGGCCATCAGCGTTGCCACCGGACCAAAGACTTCGACCTCATGCACGATAGATACCGATTCAGGGTTTTCAGTGCCGAGCAGCACGGGCCCGACACAGCAGGCGACTGAGGGGTCGGCATCCACCAGCGCTGTTTTTCGGCCATCAAAAAGTGTTGTGGTGTGGGCCTGCAGTTGTGCGATTCCATTGGTGACCGTCGTGAACTGCTCACGATTGACCAGGGCTCCCATGCGGACCGTTTCGTTACGCGGGTTACCAACCGTGGTCTTCGCAAGCCGTGCGCTTAAGGCCTCTGCGGCAGCGTTATAGTGGGCGCGGGGTACGAAAATCCGACGAATCGCTGTGCACTTCTGGCCGGATTTCTGAGTCATCTCGCGGGATGCTTCTTTGATGAGCAGATCAAAGGCTTCGCTGCCAGGAACTGCATCCGGCATGAGCAGGGCACTGTTGACGCTATCAGCCTCAATATTCACGCGCACCGAATGCTTGGCGACCGCAGGGTGCATGCGGATTTTCTCTGCAGTATCGGCGGAGCCTGTAAATGAAACGACATCAAAGGGTGCCAGCGCATCTAAAAGTCCCGCGGAACCCCCGCAAACAATCGAGAGCGCACCCGGCGGGAAAATTTTCGCATCGACTATATCTTTCACCATCTGATGGGTAAGCCATGCAGTCGAGGTTGCGGGCTTGACAATGACCGGCACGCCCGAGAGCAGTGCGGGGGCTGCTTTTTCCCATAGCCCCCAGCACGGAAAATTAAATGCATTGATAAAAAGCGCTACGCCGAGCCGCGGCACCAATACATGCTGGGATTGAAAAAGCGGCTCTTTTCCTAAGCGTGCGGCTTCGCCATCGAGTAAAAATTTTTGTTCACCGAGTTTCTCGCCGATCTTGGCGTAGGTAGAAAGGGTATAGATGCCGCCATCAATATCCACGGCAGAATCATTTTTCACGGTGCCGCTATTTGCAGTTGCAATCTCGTAG
>JAGWXV010000093.1 GCA_018969705.1 Betaproteobacteria bacterium | reverse complement strand
AGCGCTACCGCACCGCGGCGCACTGAGGGGCCATGCTGGAGTGACTCTTCAAGGGTCATCACCGGGCTCACGCAGCAGTCTTCGTCTTTAAAAATTTCACACCATTCAGTCAGTGTTTTTTTCGCAATCGTCGCCGCCACATCAGCTATCACAGCCCTGCCCGCTTGGCCGCAGCGATGACCGCGGTCGGATAAATCGGGCCGATTGAGAATCTCGCAAAACCGCTGCCAGAACTTTTGCTCCAGGGCGCCCACTGCGAGATAGCGTTGATCCTGTGTTGCATAAACCTGATAGCAGGCGGCGCCGCCTGTAATCAACTCCGCACCGGATGCCGGCTCTTCACGGCGCTGGTTCAGAAGGCTTAACGCATAAACATTTAACGCCAAGGCGCCATCCGCCATGGCCACATCAAGAAAACGTCCTCGGCCATTAAGTTTGGCGTCGAGTAAGGCCGCGAGAATCGCGGTCGCCGCCGAGAGCGCACCGCCGGCAAGGTCGGCCGTCTGGACTGTGCCGATCGCCGGGCCGCTATCGTGCGCGCGGTTATGGTGGAGTCCGCCGCTTAGGGCTAAATAATTGAGGTCGTGGCCCGCCTTGTCGCGATAGGGGCCGGTCTGACCATAGCCCGATAGCGCGCAGTACACCAGGCTGGGCTTGACGGTCGCGAGTGCCGCGTAGCCCACGCCGAGCCGTTGCATGACACCCGGCCGAAAGCCCTCCAGCACAATATCAGCGTCAACGACTAATCGCTTCACGATCTCAACAGCGCGCGGATCACGCAGATTCAATGCAATTGATTTTTTTCCGCGATTGATCAAATCAAAAAATCGCCCACCACCAAATCCTTCCAAATCAGCTTCTTCACGCATGAGATCGCCGCCATCGGGCCGCGTTGCATCGTCAATACGAATCACTTCAGCGCCCAGATCAGCAAGGATTTGAGAGCAATAAGGGCCAGGAAGTAATCTGCTGAAATCGAGCACGCGTACAGCCACAAGCGGCAGTGGCCCACTCGTCGCTGGCAGCGCCAATGATTGGGAAGTCGAGGACATCGTGGAGAATCTCAATGCAAGACGGGATGATTGGTAGGCGCGATTGGACTCGAACCAACGACCCCCACCATGTCAAGGTGGTGCTCTAACCAGCTGAGCTACGCGCCTGCCGCAGAACGACGGGCCGAAACGCCGCCTTCCTGAACCGGCTGCAATTGTAGATCAATTCCACATTTGGCCCACTCTGCCGCCTCGTTCTGCAGGCCAAAGACGGTTAGCGGATGCGCCTCCAGCCATGGGCCACTGATTTCCAGGCGAAACCGTGTTGGGCCCCCGGTTAAATCAATTTCAGGAAGTTCGAGATCAAGACGGCGCCGATACAGCAAGCAGGCAAGCCGAAAGCACATCACTGCGGCGCGCTGGGCCGGCGAGCCCAGCTGTGACTGAATTTTCGAGAGCTTTCCCCGCTGACCCAGTACTAGCATCGCGACCGCCTGCTGCTCCCGGCGCGAGAAGCCAGGAAAATCGGCGTGCGTCACGATATAAGCCGAGTGCTTATGAAAGCTATTGTGGGAAATCGAAACGCCGATCTCATGCAGACAGGCGGCCCAGAGCAGATGCTGCTCAAGCTGTTCGCGCTCTTCATTAGAGCCAATTTTTAACCGCTTCCAGAGATGGATTGCAAAAAGGCTGATGCGCTGCGACTGGGCGATATCAACAGCATAGCGTCGCATCGCCTGCTCAACACTGATACGCCGCATATCCTCATGCTGCGTGCGGCCCACGAGGTCATACAAAACACCGAGCCGTAAGGCGCCCTCGCCGTAGTGCAAGCGCGAGACACCGAGCTCTTCAAATATCGCCGACATGATGGCCAGACCGCCTGCAAATACAGGAATTCGATCAGGCTTTAAGCCGTCTAAGCCCGCAGCCTCAATTCGGCCGGCCCGAACGAGTCGGCCCACCAACGCATCCAGCGCCTGCGCAGTAATTCCATCTACGCCTAGGCCATTGGCCTCAATCACTTCGGCAATCGCTTTGGCAGTGCCACTTGAGCCAATCACTTCATCCCAGCCGACTGAGACAAAAGCCTTTCGAATGATCTGGATCTCTTCGCGGGCAGCAAGAATCGCCGCCTTCATTGCAGACCGGCCAATTGCACCGTCTGGGAAATAATCGTGACTGAATCGCACGCATCCCACATAGACCGACTCCAGCACCTCGGGCACATCATCCCGGCCGATTACAAACTCTGTGGAGCCGCCACCGACATCAATCACAAGCCGTTTCTTTCCGTCTCGCGGCAGGCTCTGGGCAACTCCTGAGTAAATCAGCCGGGCCTCTTCCTGGCCAGCAATGATTTCAATCGGAAAGCCCAGCGCCGCCTCAGCGGTATGCAGGAACTCCTGGCCGTTTTTCGCGATCCGAAGGGTATTGGTCGCCACAGCCCGAACACGGTCAGGAGAAAATGAACGCAGCCGCTCACCAAATCGTTGCAAAGCAAGAATCGCCCGCGACTGCGAGGCCGCGTCCAGGCGTTTATCGGACCCAAGCCCGCCCGCGAGGCGGACCACCTCCTTCAGGCTATCCAGTGGGTAAATCTGAAATCCTAGCGGGGACTCCACCACCCGGCCAATCAAAAGGTGAAAACTGTTGGATCCGAGATCCGCTGCCGCAACGAGCTTTACGGGGTTCGACATGGGCATGGCGGCCCTATTGTCGCTCAAAGCCCCCCGAAGGCAACAGGCTCGGGGCTAATCACAATGGCGGCACTGTCACCAGACCGTCATATTTCAGCTCCACACTGCGACCGTCATGAGCACAGCACCCCATCCCAGCCCCACCGAGCATTTCCTGAATCGGGAACTGAGCCTGCTGGCGTTTAACGAACGCGTCCTGGCGATGGCCGAAGACCCTTCTGTGCCGGCGCTGGAGCGGCTGCGCTATATCTGCATTGTCTCCAGTAATCTCGATGAGCTCTTTGAGATCCGGGTCTCGGGCATCAAGGCCCAGCTGCGGTCGCACCCCGATCAGGTCCATGCCGATGGCTTTACCGCCGCCACCACCTACACTGCGGTCTGCGCCCGTGCTGGCGCGCTGATCGAGCGGCAGTATCAGGTGCTGAACGAACAAGTTTTTCCTTTGCTTCAGCAGCATGGCATCCATTTTCATCTTGCGCCCACACTCGATGATGCCCAGCGCGAATGGGCCCACCGCTATTTCAGTCAGGAAGTGCTGCCCGTCCTCACGCCGATTGGCCTATCGCCTACCCATCCCTTTCCCCGAGTGCTGAATAAGAGCCTTAACTTCATTGTTGAGTTGCAGGGTGAAGACTCGTTTGGCCGGCAAAGCGGCGTCGCAATTGTGCAGGCGCCCCGCGCCCTGCCCCGCTTAGTGGCGATGCCCAAAGCAATCTCTGGCTACCCCCACGGCTTCATGATGCTGTCATCGTTTGTCCAAAGCTTTGTTCATGAATTATTTCCTGGCATGACCGCCATCGGTGTCAATCAATTTCGAGTCACGCGAAACAGTGACCTATTTGTCGATGATGAGGAAGTGACCGATCTGCGCGAGGCCCTGCAGGGAGAGCTCTCGCAGCGGCAATTTGGGGATGCCGTGCGTCTTGAAGTCTCCGAAGGCATCTCCGATCGGATGCTCAAGCTGTTGCGCAACGAATTTGGACTCACCGACGCCGACTGCTACCGGGTCCATGGGCCCGTCAATATGGTGCGACTTATGCAGCTGCCGGATCTGGTTGATCGGCCGGATTTAAAGTTTCCTGCCTTCACCCCGCGCTATCCCAAGGCACTTGAATCGGCCAATCTTTTCGAAGTGATTCGTCAGCAGGATGTGCTGCTCCACCATCCTTACGACTCCTTCTCAGCGGTTGCTGACTTTATTCGTCTTGCCGCCGCAGATCCGCAGGTGGTGGCGATTAAGCAGACCATTTATCGCACGGGCCAGACCTCAG
>JAGWXV010000092.1 GCA_018969705.1 Betaproteobacteria bacterium | reverse complement strand
AGGTCCTTCCCCCCGCGGGCCCGAACGGTCACCTGGGAGGACACCCGCTCCTGATCGCCAACGACCAGAATAAAGGGCACCTTTTGAAGACTTAACTCTCTGATTTTAAGGGAGATTTTCTCCCCTCGCAAATCTGCTTCAACCCGAAAACCCAGGGTCTGCAGGCTTTTCGCCACACCAGCGGCGTATTCCGCCTGCCCATCGGTAATGGAGGCTACGACGGCCTGGACCGGGGCCAGCCAGGCGGGCATTGCCCCGGCGTGGTTTTCGATCAGTATGCCGATAAACCGCTCGAGCGAGCCCACGATCGCCCGGTGCAGCATCACGGGGGGCTTGCGGGTGTTGTCCGCGTCCACAAATTCGGCCCCGAGCCGCACTGGCATATTGAAGTCCACCTGGATGGTTCCGCACTGCCAGACCCGGCCGAGAGAGTCTTTTAACGAATATTCGATCTTCGGGCCGTAAAAGGCGCCCTCGCCTTTGAGCTCCTCCCACTGCACCCCGACATTATTTAAGGCCTCAGCCAATGCTTTTTCGGCCTTGTCCCAGCTTTCATCAGAGCCCACCCGATTGGCGGGCCGAGTCGAGAGCCGGTAGATCACATTTTCAAATCCGAAATCTTTGTAGACCTCAAGGAGTTTGCGCGTAAAGGCATCGACCTCTGACTGAATTTGGTCTTCGGTACAAAAAATATGGCCGTCGTCTTGTGTAAAGCCTCGGACCCGCAGAAGTCCATGCAGGCTGCCAGAGGATTCATTGCGGTGGCAGGAGCCAAATTCGCCGTAGCGCAGCGGCAGGTCCCGATACGAGCGCAGCCCAGAATTGAAAACCTGGATATGGCCTGGGCAATTCATGGGCTTTACCGCATAGTCCCGGTTCTCCGAGGCGGTGGTAAACATATTGTCCTTGTAGTGCTCCCAGTGGCCAGAGGCCTCCCAGAGTGATCGATCCAAGATCTGTGGACACTTCACCTCTTGGTAGCCGGATTCCAGATAGACCCGACGCAGGTACTGCTCGACCTGCTGCCAAATCGACCAGCCCTTGGGGTGCCAAAACACCATGCCGGGCGCGTTATCTTGCATGTGAAAAAGATCAAGCGCCTTGCCGAGCTTTCGGTGGTCCCGCTTTTCGGCTTCTTCAAGCTGATGCAGATAGGTATCGAGCTCTTCTTTTTTTGCAAACGCCGTGCCGTAGACCCGCTGCAGCATCTCGTTGCGATGGTCGCCCCGCCAATAGGCGCCGGCAACTTTCATTAGCTTAAAGACCTTCAGCTTTCCGGTCGAAGGAACGTGGGGGCCCCGGCACAGATCGACAAATTCACCCTCGCGATACAGCGAAATCTGCTCGCCCTTTGGAATCGATTCAATGATCTCGGCCTTGTATTTCTCGCCCATCGATAAAAACAACTTGATGGCCTCGTCGCGATCCCAGACCTCCCGCACCACAGGTTCGTCTTTCGCGGCAAGCTCCCGCATCTTGTTCTCAATGGCCTGAAGATCTTCTGGCGTTAACGGCCGCGAATACGAGAAATCGTAATAAAACCCGTTTTCGATCACCGGACCGATCGTGACCTGCAGGCCCGGAAAAAGTTTCTGGGCGGCGTAGGCCAAGAGGTGAGCGCTGGAGTGCCGAATGATCTCCAGTCCCTCCGGATCGCGCTCGGTCACAATCGCAAGCGCTGCATCTGACTGCAGAAGAAAACTGGTGTCGACCAGCTGGCCATCGACCTTGCCCGCAATGGCCGCCTTCGCGAGACCTGCCCCAATACTTGCGGCGACATCGGCGACCTTAACGGCGCCGGGAAAACTGCGTACTGAGCCATCTGGCAGGGTGATATTGACCATGAGAACTTTTCGGTGGGTGACTGCGCCACGTTAGCGCACCGGTATTTTAAGCGGGCTGGCAGCCGCTGCCGAAGGCAAGCCGGATCAGTGGGCTGCTGGCGCGTCTTGAAACTTCACCAGGATTGCGCCCTCGGCGACCTGATCCTGGGCTGAAAAGAAGACCTCCTCGATCACGCCGTCCCGAGGCGCTGCGATGGTCTGCTCAAGCTTCATTGCTGTTAAGACCATTAATGGATCGCCCTTTTTCACGCGATCGCCGGGTGCGCACGATACGGAGAGCACCAGTCCGGGCATCGGCGCACGCAACGAGGCTGCCGCAGCACTAAGATCCTCGCCAGCGGCAAAGGCATCCGTCAGCCGGAAGTCAAACTCGCCCTGCTGCGTTCGAACATGTAGCTTAAGCTCAGCATCAAGGCGTACTTGGCCTTTCACGGTCGTGCCGCCGAGATGCACCAGTAGCCCGCCCTCCTGATCTCGCCGGCTCCAGCGAAACGCTTGTGTCTGATCCATGACCACCAGCTTGCCTGACGAGACATCGAGCGTCGCAACGACATGCTGATCGGGTTCGGCTTTTGATGAATAAAGAAAATCAAAGGTTCTTTGACGCGCAGAAAAAAGCCGCCAGTCATCCTGCATCGCCCAGGGGTCGTTGGCGTTTAACGGGCTGTACGCACCGGGAACCAGACCCCGGCCATCGCGCTGTGCATTGAGCACGCCGGCCACTGCGAGCGCAACTGCTGCGGCATCTGGCACATGCATGGCCTGCAACGCCTGCCAATGGCGGCCCATCAATCCAGTAAAAAGCCGGCCTTGAGCAAAATCATCAAGGGCCAAAATCTTTCGGTGAAGGCCGACATTCGATCCCACTCCAGAGAAAACGCACTCCTGAAGCGCCATCTGCAGCCGCGCAATCGCCGCGGGCCGATCGGCAGCCCAGACGATTAACTTTGTCAACATGGAGTCGTAAAACAAGGTGATCTCATCACCCTGTTGCACCCCTGACTCCACACGAACCTCGCCGGGAATCCCTGATGGGAGTCGCAGGTAGTGCAGTCTTCCGTTGGCTGGAAGAAAATCGCGGCCGGAATCTTCGGCGCAAATCCGTACTTCAATGGCGTGCCCACGGGCGGAGATCTCGGACTGCTGCAATGAAATCGATTCGCCCCGTGCGATTCTGATTTGCCACTCCACCAGATCAAGACCCGTGACCATTTCCGTAACCGGGTGTTCGACCTGAAGCCGGGTGTTCATCTCCATGAAATAAAATTCACCCACACGGCCGTTAGCATCCGTCTCGGCAATGAACTCAACCGTGCCTGCACCGCGATAGTCAATGCCACTGGTGGCCCGCACTGCCGCCTCACAAATCGATTGACGCTGGGCGGCGGTTAACCCGGGTGCGGGCGACTCCTCAATGAGCTTTTGGTGGCGCCGCTGTGTTGAACAGTCACGCTCAAACAAATGCACTACATTGCCGTGCGCATCCGCGAACACCTGAACCTCGATATGGCGGGCCATGGGCAAGTAGCGCTCAATTAAGACCCGATCGTCCGCAAAGCCTGCCTTTGCCTCGCGCTGGCAGGACTGTAAAGCGGCATCGAAATCTTCAAGTCGCTCAACAATGCGAATGCCCCGGCCGCCGCCGCCGGAGACCGCCTTGATCATCACAGGAAAGCCAATACGCTGGGCTTCGGTACGCAGTCGGCTAATCGATTGATCGTCGCCGCTATAGCCTGGCACAGTCGGCACGCCTTTGCTATCCATCAGCCGCTTGGCGGCTGATTTTGAGCCCATCAGATCAATCGCCTTTGCTGGCGGGCCAATAAAAATCAATCCTGCTTGTTCGCAGGCCAGGGCAAAGCCACTATTTTCAGAAAGAAAACCATAGCCCGGGTGGACCGCCTGGGCGCCGGTGCGTTGGGCAGCCGCAATCAGGGCTTCGCCATTTAAATAACTCTCGGCGGGCAGCGGCCCGCCAATGCGAACCGCCTCATCGGCAAGGGCAACATGCATTGCAGGCTGATCCGCATCGGAAAACACCGCGACGGTGCCGATTCCCATACGCTGACAAGACCGGATAATTCTGCAGGCGATCTCACCGCGATTGGCAATCAGAATCTT
>JAGWXV010000091.1 GCA_018969705.1 Betaproteobacteria bacterium | reverse complement strand
CAGTCCGCCGCACTCGGCATCCCGGTGCTGGCCTTGTTTCCGGTAATCGATCCCAGCAAAAAAACTCCGGATGGCCGTGAGGCCTGTAATCCCGCAGGCCTGATTCCACGCGCAGTCGAGGCGCTAAAAAAACATGTGCCCGAAATCGGAATCATGACCGACGTTGCCCTGGATCCGTACACCAGCCATGGGCAGGATGGGCTGATTGATGATGCAGGCCGAATCCTCAATGATGAAACCGTCAAGGTGCTCACCGACCAGGCCCTGGCACAGGCACAGTGTGGCGTCGATATTGTTGCGCCCTCCGATATGCAAGATGGGCGAATCGGTGCAATTCGCAAAGCGCTTGAGTCCGAGGGGCTAATCCACACCCGCATCATGTCTTACGCAGCCAAATATGCCTCTGCCTTTTATGGACCATTTCGTGATGCTGTTGGTAGTGCAGCCCAACTCGGAAAGTCCGATAAGAAAACCTATCAGATGGATCCCGCCAACACCAACGAGGCCCTGCGTGAGGTTGCCCTCGATATCGAAGAAGGCGCCGATATGGTGATGGTGAAGCCGGGCATGCCTTACCTGGATATTGTCTGGCGCGTGAAGGAGGCCTTCGGCATGCCGACCTTTGCCTATCAAGTCAGCGGGGAGTACGCCATGCTCAAGGCCGCGTGCGCCAATGGCTGGCTCGATGAGAAGAAAGTTGTTTTAGAGTCGATGCTCGCCTTTAAGCGGGCGGGTGCCGATGGGGTGCTGACTTATTTCGCACCCATCGTCGCCAAGTGGCTAAGAGAAGGCGGTTAATCCAACCCGGGATTACGCGAAAGCGCAATCACCGGGAATTTGATTTTTACCAATACGGCTAACGCTGAATTGCTCAGGCAGCCTTCTGCTCAACAGGGGTGGCCTCAGCAGCGGGCTCAGGCCGATCCACCAACTCCATAAGGGCCATTGGCGCGTTATCGCCGGGCCGAAAGCCAAACTTAAGAATCCTGCAATAGCCGCCTGGACGCGCTGCATACCGCGGACCAATCTCCGCAAATAGCTTACCCACAATCTCACGGTCACGGAGGCGATCAAATGCGAGGCGCCGATTGGCCAGCGTTGGACTCTTGCCCATCGTGATTAAGGGCTCAACCACTTTACGAAGCTCTTTGGCCTTGGGAAGTGTGGTCCGGATGGACTCGTGACGGAGCAGGGCATTGGCCATATTGCGCAGCATTGCCAGCCGGTGGCTGGAGGTTCGATTTAGTTTGCGTAATCCGAGACGGTGACGCATGGAATTCTCCTCAAACATCCGGGAGCCGGAAACGGCCCCAGAAGTCATTACTGTTAATTAACGATCCATTCCTGCAGGCGGCCAGTTCTCAAGCTTCATGCCAAGAGTCAGGCCACGCGAGGCAAGGACCTCTTTGATTTCATTTAACGATTTACGGCCGAGATTCGGAGTCTTCAGCAGCTCGTTTTCAGTCCGCTGAATCAAATCACCGATGTAATAAATGCTTTCCGCCTTCAGGCAGTTTGCCGAGCGCACGGTGAGCTCTAGATCATCGACCGGGCGCAGCAACATCGGATCTACGCTCACGCCACGGCCTGCCTCGGCGACCTGCTCGCCGCCTTCTAGGGCAGCAAACACAGAAAGCTGGTCCACCAGAATGCGTGCCGCCCGACGAACAGCATCCTCGGGGTTGATCACGCCATTGGTCTGCACCTCGATGACCAGTCGATCCAAGTCGGTGCGCTGCTCAACACGGGCGCTCTCTACGGTGTAGCTGACGCGACGAATCGGCGAGAACGATGCATCCAGCACGATGCGGCCGATCGCACGACTGCCCTCGTCGGCCATTGTCCTAAGCGTACCAGGCACGTAGCCACG
This sequence comes from Betaproteobacteria bacterium, assembly GCA_018969705.1. Lineage (GTDB taxonomy): Bacteria > Pseudomonadota > Gammaproteobacteria > Burkholderiales > Burkholderiaceae_A > Lacustribacter. The sequence goes on along the minus strand of JAGWXV010000091.1, from coordinate 2,171 downwards.
GCCTTTCTCCACCCGAACCTGCAACTCGAGTTTGGTGTTATCCGATACATGGGCAAGTACGTGATCGGGGTTAATCACTTTGACATCATGCGGAAGATCGAAATCAGAGGCCTTCACAACACCGCCGCCCTGCTTACGCAGCGAGATCAGAACGTCATTGCGGCCCTCGAGGTCAAACACAACGCCCTTAAGATTGAGCAGTAGATCCACGACATCTTCTTGAACACCTTCAATGGTGGAGTACTCATGGACCACGCCTGCGATCTGCACCTCGGTCGGTGCGAAGCCCTCCATGGAAGAAAGCAGCACACGGCGCAGGGCATTGCCCAGCGTGTGGCCAAAACCCCGCTCGAAGGGCTCCATCACGATCTTGGCCGAATTCGACCCAGTCGGCTCAACTTCAATAATGCGCGGCTTTAGAAATGCTGTTTGCATACGGTTCCTTCGCGGTGATTAGCGTGAGTACAACTCAACAATCAAGCTCTCATTGATATCGGCGGGCAGATCTGAGCGATCGGGCAGTTGCTTGAAAACACCCTCCATCTTTTTCGGATCCACCGAGACCCAGGCGGGAAACCCATTCTGCTCGGCCAGCTGCACCGAGGAAATCACGCGGGCCTGGGCCTTTGATTTGTCGGTGAGCGAGATGACATCATTCGGCCGGATATGGGCAGAGGGAATATTCACGCACTTGCCATTGACCAGAATGGACCGATGGCTGACCAGCTGACGGGCCTCAGCCCGGGTCGAACCAAAACCCATGCGATACACGACGTTGTCGAGCCGCGACTCTAATAGCTGCAGCAGGCTCTCGCCGGTATTGCCCTTGGCCTGGCTGGCATTGGCAAAATAACGCCGGAACTGGCGCTCCAGCATGCCGTAGATGCGCTTTACTTTTTGTTTTTCGCGCAGCTGCTTGCCGTAGTCCGACAGGCGCGCGCCGGAAGTGCGGCCATGCTGGCCGGGCTTACTGTCTTGCTTACATTTTGAGTCGAGCGAGCGGCGGGCGCTTTTCAGGCCAAGGTCGGTGCCTTCTCGCCGAGATAACTTACAACGTGGTCCAGAGTAACGTGCCACTTCGATTCCTTTTTCGAAAAACGCAGCATTGAAACGGCTGCGAAATGTCAGAACAATCTCCGACGGTGGTCTTTCAAAAACCCGGCCCGCACAAGCGGCCGGGGCCTGTACTGCAAAAATTAGATGCGACGGCGCTTTGGGGGCCGGCAGCCGTTGTGCGGCACCGGTGTGATATCCGAAATCTGTGTCACCTTGATACCCAGCGCATTCAGCGCACGCACCGTCGACTCACGGCCAGGTCCGGGACCCGTAATGCGGACCTCGATGTTTTTCACGCCACACTCAAGGGCCACACGGCCAGCGGACTCGGCAGCCACCTGGGCCGCAAACGGCGTGCTCTTACGTGAGCCTTTAAATCCTGCACCGCCACTGGAAGCCCAGGACAGCGCATTGCCCTGTCGGTCAGTGATGGTGATGATGGTGTTGTTAAATGACGCATGGATATGCGCCACCGCATCCGTCACGTTCTTACGAACTTTTTTACGGGTGCGCTGTGATGCGCCAGTCGTCGTGCCTGCTTTTGCCATGATCTTGCCTCTCGAGACTTATTTCTTCAGTGACGCTGCGGCCTTTTTCGGGCCTTTGCGGGTGCGCGCATTGGTGCGGGTCCGCTGGCCGCGAACCGGCAGCCCACGGCGATGACGCATGCCGCGATAGCAGCCAAGGTCCATGAGCCGCTTGATACTCATCGAAACCTCTCGACGGAGATCGCCTTCGGTAGTGAGTTTTCCGACCTCGGCCCGCAGACGCTCAAGCTCGTCGTCGGTCAGATCCTTGACTTTCTTCGCATAGGGAACGCCAGCCGCGTCGCAAATATCGCGGGCCCGGGGGCGTCCGATGCCGAAGATCGCAGTCAGGCCGATCTCTGCATGTTGATGGTTCGGGATGTTGATGCCGGCAATACGTGCCATGGTGTGCTCCTGATTTCCCTAAAGTTAGCCTTGACGCTGTTTGTGACGCGGATCTGTACAAATCACGCGGACCACGCCATGGCGACGAATAATCTTGCAGTTACGGCAGATACGCCGAACGGATGCCAACACTTTCATAGGCCGTTTCCTCTTTTCTTACTTGGCACGGAACACAATCCGTGC
>JAGWXV010000090.1 GCA_018969705.1 Betaproteobacteria bacterium | reverse complement strand
TCTGCATGACCCTGGGCAGTTTTGCGGTCACCACGATGCTGACCAAAAACACAATGCTCGAAGAAATCCGCAAGCAGTATGTCCTGACGGCGCGTGCCAAGGGACTCTCCGAGCAGACGGTGCTCTGGCGGCACGTCTTTCGCAATGCCTTGATTCCCATCGTGACCGGATTTCCAGCGGCCTTTGTTGGGGCGTTTTTTACTGGATCGCTACTGATTGAGACGCTTTTTTCGCTCGATGGTCTTGGCCTGCTGTCTTATGAGTCGGTGATGAAACGGGACTATCCCGTGGTGATGGGCACGCTTTATTTTTTCTCGCTCATCGGTCTTTTTGCAAAACTACTCAATGACCTGATGTACATCTGGGTGGATCCGCGGGTGCAATTCGAGGCCAGCCGCTCATGAGCGCCACCAAGAGCCTTTCGCCGGGCCAGCGCGCCTGGCTGCGATTTAAGCTTAACCGCCGCGGCGTTTTGAGCCTCTGGATCTTCTTAATCGCGTTTGTGATCTCATTATTTGCCGAAGTGATCTCGAACGACCGGCCGCTGATCGTGGTTTATCAAGGCGAGACCTATTTCCCGCTACTGCAGAACTACCCAGAAAAAACCTTTGGCGGCGATTTTGAAACCCCAACTGATTTTCTCGACCCATTTATCGAGCGCAGCATCCGCGAGGGGTCCAATTGGGCGATCTATCCGCTGAATCGTTACTCATTTACGAGCCTGAATTATTTCGCGCCCAGCCCGAACCCGGCGCCTCCGTCAGCCGTCAATTGGCTTGGAACCGATGACCGCGGCCGCGATGTCTTTGCCCGGCTTTTATACGGATTTCGAACCTCGGTGCTCTTTGCCTTGGCCCTAACAGCAATTGGTGTGGTGCTGGGCATTGTGATGGGGGCAATACAGGGCTATTTCGCCGGCCGTGTCGATTTGGTAATTCAGCGCTTTATCGAAATCTGGGGCTCGGTGCCAGAACTCTACTTGCTGATCATTCTGGCCTCGGTCTTTGAGCCAGGCCTGCTGATCCTCTTGGTGATTCTGTCTTTGTTTGGCTGGATGGGATTGGCCGATTATGTCCGCGCTGAATTTCTGCGCAACCGAGCACTGGATTACGTGACCGCAGCACGTGCACTCGGACTATCAAACCTGCAGATCATTGGCCGGCATGTGCTGCCCAACAGCATGACGCCAGTGATCGCATTTCTACCTTTCCGCATGAGTGCTGCGATTCTCGCACTGACGAGTCTCGATTTTCTCGGCCTTGGCGTGCCCTCCAGCACGCCCAGCTTAGGTGAGCTTCTGGCCCAGGGTAAGGCCAACCTTGATGCGTGGTGGATATCACTGGGCACCTTTGGTGTGCTGGTCGTGCTGCTGATGCTGCTGATTTTCATTGGAGAAGCACTCCGAGATGCACTGGATACACGCCGTGGATAAGCTGCCCCAAAACTCACCACTGATGTCGATTCGCAATCTGAGCGTGCGTTTTGCAACGGACTCGCAAACCGCCGAGGCAGTTCAAGAGGTCAGTATTGATCTCTACCGCGGGGAGCGCTATGCGCTAGTCGGAGAATCCGGCAGCGGCAAAACCGTGACGGCTTTATCCATGCTCCGGCTGCTGCCTGATGCCCAGACCTCGGGCCAGGTGCTTTGGCAGGCCTCGCCACAGTCGCCCGCCCAAGATCTTTTGTCGTGCAGTGATCGCGAGGTACGCGCATTGCGAGGCCGCGATATCGCCATGATTTTTCAGGAGCCCATGTCAGCCCTGAATCCGCTGTACACCGTGGGCGAGCAGATTGCCGAAGTGCTGGAAGTCCATCATGGACTCTCAAAACGCGAGGCCCTGGCGCGGGCCGTCTCCTTGCTGGAGCGCACGGGTGTCGATGAGCCACAGCGGCGTGCGGCCGCTTACCCCCATCAGCTCTCCGGAGGCCAGCGTCAGCGTGTCGTCATTGCAATGGCCCTGGCCTGCAGTCCCCAGCTGTTAATCGCAGATGAGCCGACAACAGCGCTCGACGTCACGATTCGCGAGCAGGTCTTGGAGTTACTGCTGGATCTTCAGCGGCAAGAGGGTATGGCCATTTTGCTGATCACCCATGATCTGCCGCTCGTCGAGCGGTTTGCACAGCGGGTCGGTGTTATGCAGCAGGGCCGGCTCGTTGAGCAAAAGCCAACAGCAGCACTTTTTTCTGCGCCCGAACACGACTACACCCGCCGTCTGCTCGCGAGTCGCCCGCAGCGCATGGTGGGTGAGTCCAGTGATGGTGCACCGCTCGTTTCCGCCCGTCAGCTGCACTGCGAGTTCTCGATACCCCTTGGCTGGTGGAAACGTCGTGAATTCGTTGCCGTGGATCGGGCGGACTTAAGCCTTCGTCGTGGTGAAACACTGGGCATCGTCGGGGAGTCAGGATCCGGAAAGACGACCCTGGCCCTGGCCATGCTACGCCTGAGCAGTGCACGTGTGAATGGCGAGATTGAGTTTGATGGCCAGCAGCTGCTCGGGCTGCAACCCTCAGACCTGCGTCGGCTGCGCAGCCGAATGCAGATCGTGTTTCAGGATCCTTTCTCGGCTTTATCACCCCGCATGACCATTGGCCAGATTCTGGAAGAAGGCCTGCGTTTGCATTTTTCGCAGCGTTCGCGAATCGAGCGGGAATCCCAAGTCATCGAGATGCTTCGCGAGGTCGGCCTGCCCGAAGACAGCATCAGCCGTTATCCGCATGAGTTCTCCGGCGGGCAGCGGCAACGGATTGCGATTGCCCGAGCCGTGATTCTTGAGCCAGAACTCGTTGTGCTCGATGAGCCTACCAGCGCGCTTGATGTTTCGATCCAGCAGCAGGTTTTAGAACTCCTGGTAAGACTCCAGCAGCGTCATCATATGGCTTACCTGCTTATTACGCATGATCTCGCGGTTATTCAGGCGATGGCCCATCGGGTTCTGGTGATACATCAAGGTAAGGTGATTGAGTCGGGATTAACGCAGCAGGTGCTTGAGGAGCCAAAAACCGACTACACGCGCGCACTAATTCGCGCTGCCTTTGCAACCGATAAACTGAGCACGGAGCCCGCCAACACCCTATGAAAACAATTCTTGAAGTCAGCAGCAATCCCCGCGGCCACTGGGTGGGAGATGGCTTTCCCGTGCGCTCACTGTTTTCCTACTCAACCCACAGCAAGACGCTGAGCCCTTTTCTGCTGCTGGATTTTGCCGGCCCCGCTGAATTTACGCCGGCGGCGACACCCCGCGGCGTCGGGCAGCATCCCCATCGCGGCTTTGAGACGGTCACCATCGTGTATCGAGGCGAGGTCTCCCATCGCGACTCAACAGGCCAAGGCGGCACCATTGGGCCTGGTGATGTGCAATGGATGACCGCGGGCGCCGGGATTCTGCATGAGGAGTTTCACTCGGAAGCGTTTACGCGTGCGGGCGGAATGCTTCAAATGATTCAACTCTGGGTAAATCTTCCTGCCCGTCACAAGATGACCACGCCACGCTATCAGGCCATCCTGAATTCGGAGATTCCAGCGGCGCCGCTGGCCAACGGCGCTGGCACCGTCCGGGTGATTGCCGGCCAATATGAAAACGCCAAGGGCCCCGCCCACACATTTACGCCGATGAATGTCTGGGATCTCAGGCTCGTTGCATCGGGCAGCACCGCGGTGCCTGCCCTGGCGGGATGGAACACCGCACTGATCGTATTAAATGGCCAAATTAAGGTAAACAACGAGCGTGTGGTTCAAGATGGCGCAATGGTCGTGCTCAGTGCACAGGGCAGCGACTGCTTTATCGAGACACTTTCAGATGCGTCTGTGCTGCTACTGAGCGGTGAGCCGATTGACGAGCCCGTGGTGGGCTACGGGCCTTTCGTAATGAATACCCGTAGCGAAATCGAACAGGCGATTCATGACTTTAATAGCGGCAAGTTCGGCGAGATGCCCGCCTAAGTCTTTGGCAGCGTGACGCCAGTCTGGCCCTGGTATTTGCCGCCGCGATCTTTGTACGAAGTGTCGCAGACCTCATCACTTTCAAAAAAGAGCATCTGGGCACAGCCCTCGCCCGCATAGATCTTCGCTGGCAGTGGTGTGGTGTTGGAGAATTCCAGCGTCACGTGGCCCTCCCACTCGGGCTC
>JAGWXV010000089.1 GCA_018969705.1 Betaproteobacteria bacterium | reverse complement strand
TCGGTGAATTCAACAAAGGGCCGGCCCTGCAAAAACTTCAGAATCCGCGACATGTGTTCGCGCACGGAGAGCGGCTCGCGCGTGATGTGATGGTGGGCAGTCAGCTTGGCTCTGCGTAATATGTCATTCCATGCGGCCCGCAGATCCTCGGCATTGACATCTGGCAGCCTGGGCGCCATGGTCTGATCGACAAAGATAGTGGCGGCCAGCACATCGCGTCCAAGCTGCGGGAATGCATCGATTTGCCGAGCTGCAATTTTCATCTGCTCGTATTCCAAAAGCCGGCGCACCAGTTCTGCTCGGGGGTCTTCGGGTTCCTGATCGCCCTCGCGTGGCCTCACCGGCAGCAGCATGCGTGACTTAATTTCGATCAGCATGGCGGCCATCAGCAGGTATTCGGCGGCAAGCTCAAGATTGCGGGAGCGGATTTCCTCCACATAATTCAGATACTGCCGAGTGACTTCGGCCATTGGAATATCCAGGATGTCGAAGTTCTGACGGCGAATCAGATACAGCAGCAAATCGAGCGGGCCCTCGAAGGTCTCAAGAATGACCTCAAGCGCATCCGGCGGGATGTACAGATCCTTCGGAATTTCGGTAAGCGGTTCACCGTAAAGCCGCGCGAACGTCTCTTGCAGTGCCGGCGCGGCAGCCGGCTCGGCGGTCTCGGCCCCTTGGTCGACGGGGTCAGTCACGGGATCCACGGTCGCGAGGGTTAATCAGGCTGATACACGTAGGGCTTTTGCTTGACCCGGATTTCTTGGGACCGCTGGAGCTGATCCAGATCAAGCGGATCCCGATCCCAGAGCAGGCGGCGGCCTGATTGCTGGGCATCTTCAAGATGGGGCCGCTGCTCTTTTAGAGAGCGCAGGAATTTGGTGATTTCTGATTCGTAGAGAGGCATAGGCTCAATTTTAACCGAGCGACTCGCGATTGGCCGCGATCAGGGCATCAATACGCTCCCGGTCCACCCGTGTCATCAGGTGAGAAAAGCCCTTGATGGATCGGATTGGGGGTGCGGCCAGGTCCGCCCACTTTAGCGGGCCGGCCAGCCCAAAGACTTCTTGCTCAATCCGCTGGGCAGTGAGCGGCAATACGGGCTTTAGAAGAACCGTCAGCTGCGCGAAGGCCTTGAGGGCGCGGCTGCAGATCTCGTGAAGTCTGGGCAGCAGGGCGGCATCTGTTATGGACTGCTTGGCAATCTCCCAGGGCTTCTCGCTATCGACATAGCCATTGATGAGATCCATGAGCGCACCCACTTCGCGCACAACGCGGGCGGTATCACGCTCTTCATAGGCTGCCGCAATTTCGGGCTGCGCGGCGGTGATCGCCTGATGCAGGCTATGCGTGGTATCGGCCAGGGATCGTGGATCAAGCTGGCCGTCGAATCGTTTGGTGATGAACCCAGCGCATCGGCTGGCGATGTTGACGTACTTGCCCACCAAATCACTATTGATTTTTGCAATGAAGTCCGTGAGATTTAAATCCAGATCTTCCATGCTGCCGTTGAGCTTTGCGGCGAAGTAATACCGCAGCCACTCTGGATTTAGTGCTTGGTCCAGGTAGCTCTGTGCAGTGATGAAGGTGCCCCGTGATTTACTCATCTTCGCGCCATCAACCGTGAGAAAGCCATGGGCAAAGACATTGGTCGGCGTGCGAAAGCCGGAGAACCTCAGCATGGCCGGCCAAAACAGTGTGTGGAAGTAAAGAATATCTTTCCCGATGAAATGGTACTGCTCGACTTCCGAGTCTGGCGCGGTGAAGGATGCAAACGAGAGGCCGTGGTCGGTGCAGTATTTTTTTAAGCTCGCGTAGTAGCCCACCGGCGCATCGAGCCAGACATAGAAATACTTTCCGGGTGCGCCCGGAATCTCAAAGCCAAAGTAGGGCGCATCGCGCGAGATATCCCAGTCGCTCAGGCCCGCGGGATCGGTCGCCGAATCGCCGAGCCACTCTTTAAGTTTGTTCGCGGCCTCTGGCTGAAGCCGCTCATCCGTAATCGCCCATTGCCGCAGAAATGCAAAGCAGCGCGGATCCGAGAGTTTGAAAAAGTGATGATCGGATTCTTTGCGAACCGGTGTGCTGCCCGAGACAACCGAACGCGGGTTCTTCAGTTCGGTGGGGCTGTAGGTGGCGCCACAGGCCTCGCACGAATCGCCGTACTGATCTTTAGCGCCGCATTTTGGGCAATCCCCCTTGATGAAGCGATCCGGAAGAAACATTTCTTTGGTCGGGTCATACATCTGCTCAATGCGACGGATCTCAATGAGGCCAGAATCCTTTAGCCCTCGGTAGACCTGCTCGGAGAGTTCTTTGTTTTCGGGCGAGTGGGTGCTGTAGTACTGATCAAATGAAACCGCAAAGCCTGTGAAATCCCGGGTGTGCTCATGCCAGACCCGGTCAATCAGGGCCTCGGGGCTTAGGCCCTCTTTTTCGGCCCGCAGCATGATCGGTGTGCCGTGGGTGTCATCGGCGCAGACATAGACCACTGCATGGCCCTGCATGCGTTGAAACCGGACCCAGATGTCAGTCTGGATATATTCGACCAGGTGCCCAAGGTGAATGGCTCCGTTGGCGTAGGGCAGGGCGGAGGTGACCAGAATCTTGCGCTGTCGATTGGAGTCGGCAGCCGAGTGGCCAGGACGCGAATGCTCGGTCATTGTGCGGGGAATAGGGGAAGATACGAGGGCGTGTACGGCTCGTCCAATTAATCAACCGTGTATTCTGCCCGATCTATGGATTCCTCTTTATTGAACTCAGTAAACGCGGTCCTCTCGACCGTGTTTGACCCCCGGCTTGGCCCGGCCCCCGGCAAGGATCTCGTCAGCGCGAAGATGGTTGAGAGCGTCGAGATAAAAGACGGCGCGCTCTGCGTGGGAATCGCCCTGCCGTACGCAGCCATCGGTGAGGCATCGGTCTGGCAGGACCGTATTGGCCGGGCGTTGGCGGGCCTTGCGCCCGAGGGCAAGGTCAAGGTGTCAGTTGCGGTCAAGGTGAAGGCCAGAGCGATACCTGCAACTATGAAGCGGCTCAACGGAATCAAAAACATCATCGCAGTCGCCTCTGGAAAAGGCGGCGTGGGCAAGAGCACCACAGCGGCCAATCTGGCGCTTGCCTTAGCTGCAGAGGGTGCCCGCGTGGGCATGATGGATGCCGATATTTACGGGCCATCGCAGACCATGATGCTGGGCGCTGCAGGCCAGGCGTATTCCAACGATCAAAATAAGATTGAGCCCAAGGTCGCGTACGGCGTGCAAGTCATCTCGATGGGCATGCTGACCAACGAAGATACCCCGATGGTCTGGCGCGGCCCGATGGCCTCCAGCGCCATGGAGCAGTTGCTGACCGAGACGGCCTGGGAGGATGTGGACTATCTAGTCGTCGATATGCCGCCGGGCACAGGAGACATTCAGCTCACGTTGTCACAGCGGGTGCCGGTCACGGGTGCGGTAATCGTGACCACGCCGCAAGATATTGCGTTGCTGGATGCGAAAAAAGGCCTGGTCATGTTTGAGAAAGTGAAGGTGCCGATCCTGGGGATTGTGGAGAACATGGCCATGCATGCCTGCTCGAAATGTGGCCACGTTGAGCATATTTTCGGCGAGGGCGGTGGCGCCCGAATGGCCGAGCAATACGGTGTTCAGTTCCTCGGATCCTTGCCCTTAGATATCAAAATTCGTGAGCAGGCCGACTCTGGCCGGCCCACCGTAGTGGCGGAGCCGGATGGCCCGATTGCGACGGCCTACCGGGAGATTGCCCGCACGGTCGGGGCCCGGGTCGCCATGCTCTCCGAGGATCACAGCGCCAAGTTCCCGAGCATCAAGATCGTCGGGACCTAAGCGGCTTGTGGGACAATTCGTCCCATCATGAGTATTAAAAGTGATCGCTGGATCCGCCGGATGGCGGAGTCCCACGGAATGATCGAACCCTTCGAGCCGCAGCAGGTTCGATATGCGGGTGAAACAAAAATTGTTTCCTATGGCACATCGAGCTATGGCTACGATGTCCGCTGCGCAAACGAATTTAAGATTTTCACCAATATCAATAGCACCATCGTTGATCCGAAGAACTTCGATAGCGCCTCGTTTGTTGATTTTCGCGGCGATGTCTGTGTGATTCCACCCAATTCATTCGCCCTGGCGCGCACGGTGGAGTACTTTCGGATTCCGCGAAGCGTCTTGACGGTTTGCCTGGGAAAAAGCACGTATGCAAGATGCGGCATCATCGTCAACGTAACGCC
>JAGWXV010000088.1 GCA_018969705.1 Betaproteobacteria bacterium | reverse complement strand
TGCATTGGTCGAAGTGGGAGGCCTATTCCACCTGGATCACCGGCATGGCCTTATTGGCGCTGATTTACTGGGTTGGGGCCTCCACCCATCTGGTCGATGCGCGCGTGATGGCGCTCAGCCCAATGACGGCCGTTTTGGTCTCAATTGGCTTTCTGGGTTTAGGCTGGGTTGTTTACGATGTGTTGTGCAGAAATTTGGTGGGCCGAGACGGGCTTTTGGCCTTGCTGGTGTTTGTGTTCGTGATGCTTTGTAATTACGGGCTGCATCAGGTCTTTTCTGCCCGCGGCGCCTACATTCATGTGGGGGCGATGCTTGGCACCATGATGGCAGCCAATGTTTTTTTTCATATCATTCCGGGTCAAAAGCGGATGGTGGAGCAGATTCGGGCGGGCCAACCGGTGGATTCACAGCCTGGAATCATTGGTAAGCAGCGTTCGGTACACAACACATATTTCACGCTGCCGGTGCTGTTCATCATGATCAGCAATCACTATCCCATGACCTACGCCCATAAGTACGGCTGGCTGGTGCTGGCCATCATCATGCTGGCGGGTGTTTTGATTCGGCAATTCTTTGTGCTGCGGCATCGCGGCGAGGTGAAGTGGTGGCTGCCACTTTCAGGCGTTGCGCTGCTGGCCGTGCTGGTGGTGGTGATGGCGCCCAAACCGATTGACGCCACGGGCCGCAAAGTGTCTTTTGCCGAGCTCAACACCGTTATTCAGAAGCACTGCACGGTATGTCATGCAGAAAAACCCTCTTGGGTGGGTTTTGCCCAGGCCCCAAAGGGCGTGATGCTTCAGAGTCCCGAGCAGATTTCCCAGCATGCTGCCAAGGTTGCGGAGACTGTGGCAAGCGGCTATATGCCGCTTGCTAATGTGACTCAGATGAGCGATGAAGAGCGCCGAATCATCGCCGCCTGGGCAGCCCAAGGGTCGAGCACAAAAAATTAATTTGCATTTTCACCATGACCCAATCCACGATTGACGTACAACAAAATGGCAAGATTCTTGCGCTTTGTCAGCGCGGCAAGCAGGCCTTTCAGGCGCAGCTCGATGGTATCTACGAGCATTCGCCCTGGATCGCTGAGCGGGCCTGGGTCCATCAGCCTTTCGAGAGCTTAGATGCCCTGCATGCAGCGCTAGTTGTGGTGGTCAAGCAGGCAAGCCGTGATGAGCAGCTGGGCCTGATTCGGGCCCACCCAGAGCTCGCCGGTAAAGAGGCCGAGGCTGGCGTGTTGACTGCTGCCTCAACCGCCGAGCAGCGGGGCGCCGGGCTCAGCGCGTGCACGCGGGAGGAATTACAACGTCTGCGAGAGCTAAACGCCGGCTATCGGGCTAAGTTTGGTTTTCCATTTGTGATTGCGGTGAAGGGCTTAACCCGCACACAAATCATGGAGGCGATGCAGGCCCGGACTGCCAATAGCCTTGAGGTTGAATTTCAGGCCTGCCTGGAACAGATCTATAAAATAGCTCGCTTTCGGCTCGATGCTTTATTCCAATGATGTCAAACCGTAAGCCAAGCACTGCGCAGGCCCTCTATCCAAGAGATTTGATTGGCTATGGCCGTAATCCGCCGCAGGCCCGTTGGCCGGGCAAGGCCCGCATCGCGGTTCAATTTGTGCTCAATTATGAGGAAGGCGGAGAGAACTCCGTGTTGCACGGCGATGCAGGCAGCGAGCAGTTTTTGTCAGAGCTTTTTGCGCCGGCCAGCTATCCGGATCGCCACCTCTCCATGGAAAGCATTTATGAGTATGGGTCCCGTGTTGGGGTGTGGCGCTTTTTACGTGAGTTCGAGCGCCGCGACCTGCCGATGACAATCTTTGGCGTGGCTATGGCCTTGCAACGCCATCCTGAACTCACCCAGGCGTTTTCCGAACTCGGCCACGAAATTGCCTGCCACGGCTGGCGCTGGATTCATTATCAGAGTGTGGATGAGGCCATCGAGCGCGAGCACATGCTGCGGGGTACGGAACTTATTCGCCAACTCACCGGAGAGATGCCCCTCGGCTGGTACACCGGCAGGGATTCACCCAACACACGGCGGCTTTTGGTCGAGCAGGGCGGCTATCTCTATGACTCGGATTATTACGGCGATGACCTTCCGTTTTGGATGGAGGTCAAAAAATCCGATGGTGAGTCGGCGCCCCATCTGGTGGTGCCCTATACCCTGGACACCAATGACATGCGGTTTGCTTTGCCGCAGGGCTTTTCACACGGCGATGAATTCTTCGAGTACCTGCGGGATGCGTTTGATGTCATGTACGCCGAGGGCGAGGAGCACCCCTCAATGATGAGCATTGGAATGCATTGCCGGCTGTTGGGGCGCCCAGCGCGCTTTAAGGCTTTGCAGAGGTTTTTAGATCATATTGAAAAGCATGATCGGGTCTGGGTCTGTCGCAGAATCGATATCGCCAAGCATTGGATCAAAGAGCATCCATTTAAAAGCAGTGAAACTTAATCAGGAGAATGTATGGCAAGTCATGTAGCGGGCCCTCCCATCATCGCGCCGGCAGCAGAGCTGCCAGAGTGGGCAAAACGCTCGGTCGATCTTGCGAACCCACGCCTTGGCGCCAAGGCGCTTTTTGCCAGCGATGATTTTTTTGCTGAAGTCGGGCGGATGCTCAATCCAGAGCCGGCCCAATTTGTTCCTGGAAAATTCGACACCAATGGCAAGTGGATGGATGGCTGGGAGTCGCGGCGAAAGCGGGTGGCAGGCCATGATTGGGCCTTTGTGCGGCTCGGCGTTAAAGGCGTGATCCGGGGTTTTGATGTCGATACAAGCCACTTTACAGGTAACTATCCGCCTGCGGTCTCGATCGAGGCAACAGTCTCTGCAACCGATGACATCGAGCAATTAAAGTCGGCGACTTGGACTGAGATTCTGCCGGCCACTCAGCTTGGGCCAAGCCGGCACCATCTGCTGCAAATCGACTCATCAGCTGCCTGGACTCACCTGCGGGTCAATATGTTTCCGGATGGCGGCATTGCCCGGCTGCGGGTCTATGGCCAGCCTACCGGTGCGCTGGAAAAATACGCCGCCACTGATGTCGTGGATCTTGTGGCCATGGAAAACGGTGGCCGGCCGGTGTCATGGAACGATGCCAGTTTTGGATCATCGGTGGCCAGTCTGCTGCTGCCCGGCCGCGGTGTGAATATGGGCGACGGATGGGAGACCCGCCGCCGGCGTGAGCCTGGTAATGACTGGTGTGTGCTGGAGCTCGGCGCGCCTGGCACCGTGGAGAAAATCGAGGTTGATACCGCTTTTTTTAAAGGAAACTTTCCCGACGGCTGCTCGCTTCAGGCGGCCTTTGTTGAAGGCGGCACCGATCAGTCGATTACTACCCAATCCATGTTTTGGCAGGAGCTCTTGCCGCGCCAAAAACTACAAATGGATGCAGTGCACAGTTTTGAAAAGGAAGTGGCGAAGCTTGGAAGAATCTCCCATGTCCGGTTTAACATTTTTCCCGATGGCGGCGTCTCGCGGCTTCGCTTGTTTGGCCGGCTCGGGAAATAGGGGCCATTCATGCTTGAGTTGAAATGTGAATTGCTGACCCGTGAGGCCTTTGCCCCATTTGGCGATGTCATCGAGGCAAGTGATGCGGTAAAACACTTTACGATCAATGCCGGTAACACCGAGCGCTATCACGATCTTGCAGACATTCATGTCGGGCAGGATGGCAAGGCCATCGTGTCGATTTTTCGTGGCCAGCCGCGCGTACTCCCCTTCATTGTTTCCATGATGGAGCGTCACCCAAAAGGAAGCCAGGCCTTTGTACCGATGTCGGGCAGGCCCTATCTGGTCGTTGTGGCAGATCCGAAAAGCGCACCTGGCGCAAAAGATCTGCGTTGTTTTCTGGCCCGCGCGGATCAGGGCGTGAACTATGCACCGGGTGTCTGGCATCACCCCCTGCTTGCATTGCAGGAGACCTCGGATTTTCTGGTCGTGGATCGCAGCGGACCGGGCGATAACTGCGACGAAGTGCCACTAACTGAATCGGCAGTCATTCGCGCGCTCGGCTAATTCGGTCACCGCGCCAGCGATACTAAATTCGATATACCCCCTATTTGCGGCCGTTAGCAGCACAGTAGTTTTTCGTCTCTACACTTTCTAAACGGCACCTCGAGTGCTGATTAAAAGAGGAGACAACAATGTCGCAGGCAGCAACGATGAACGACAACTCATCGCCGCATCCGGTAGATGAGAAGATTCCCGTAGGTCGGCGTTTTACGCTTGGAATACAGCATGTTCTG
>JAGWXV010000087.1 GCA_018969705.1 Betaproteobacteria bacterium | reverse complement strand
AAAACCACTGCACTGGTTTGAAAATCATGTCATCTATAACGTGCCGTACAAATATCCTGGCTATCTGCGCAAGGTCTACCCCGGATTTCTTCAGCATGCCGGCTTTGTCGCGATGAATCCGGGGCGGCACCTGACATCCCACTACGACTACTACCTCCAGCTGATTAAGGGCGATGGAGAGAGCGCCGATTCACATCGGGCCTTCTACGACGAATACAACGCAGTGCTAGATCTCGCTGCCGAGTTCTACCTCGATACGATTCGCGTAGTCTTTCAAGACCATCTACTGCCAAAAGGCCAGTGGACAGTACGCGGAAAACCCGTGCGGCCGCAGGACATCACAAAGACTGCATTGCTAACCATCGAGGGTGAGCTCGACGACATCTCTGGTGCGGGCCAGACCCAGGCCGCCCACAATCTCTGCACGGGAATTCCGGCCCACCGACAGGAAGATCTTGTGGTGGCCCAGGCCGGCCATTACGGCATCTTCAGTGGACGACGCTGGCGTGAGCAGGTTGCCCCCAGGATCGCGGATTTCATCCGAAGCCATTGATGCCGTTTTGCCGCAGACGCAGTGCACGCGTTGCGGCTATCCCTGCTGTCGTGATTACGCCGAGGCCATTGCCATCGGCCAGGCCAATATCAATCAATGCCCCCCAGGAGGCCAGGCGGGAATTCAAAAACTCAGTGCCCTCACGGGCCTGCCGGCGCTGCCGTTAAACCCCGCCCATGGCCAGGAGGGTCCCCGGCAGCTGGCCTGGATTGATGAATCCCGTTGCATTGGTTGCACGCTCTGTATTAAAGCCTGCCCGGTCGATGCGATTGTCGGCGGCTTTAAGTTCATGCACACAGTGTTGGCGGATCAATGCACGGGCTGTGAGCTCTGTGTCGCACCCTGCCCCGTGAACTGTATTGAGTTGGTGACACCGATTGCGCCGCTGGCCTGGACCTCAGAGGATGCTGCGACCGCGAAGGCACGGTTCATCGCCCGCCAGCGACGGCAGCAAGCGCAAGAGCAGTCCCAGCAAAACCCAACGCAGAAATCCGATCGGCTCGCAAACGTGCTGGAGCGTGCACGCCAACGGGCCCGCTCCCGCTTATCAGATCATGGCTCCGAGTCCGCGGAATGAATGCCGAAAAACGGACCGAGATTTTTCGCCGTCTGCAGGCGATCAATCCCAATCCCACCACCGAACTCGAATACCGCACGCCCTTTGAGCTGCTGGTCGCTGTGCTGCTCTCGGCGCAGGCAACTGATGTCTCAGTCAATGCCGCCACGCGTAAGCTCTTCCCGAAGGCCAACACGCCGCAAAAAATTGTAAAACTTGGTGTCACGGGCGTTACGCCTTTCATTAAAACGATTGGCCTTTATCGAACCAAGGCCAAGCATTTGATCGCGACCTGTGAGCTGCTGCTTGCCGATCACGGGGGCGCGGTGCCCGAAAATCGTGAGGCTCTCGAGGCGCTGCCGGGTGTTGGCCGAAAGACCGCCAATGTGGTGCTCAATACCGCATTTGGCTGGGAATCAATTGCTGTCGA
Organism: Betaproteobacteria bacterium; assembly: GCA_018969705.1. Taxonomy (GTDB): domain Bacteria; phylum Pseudomonadota; class Gammaproteobacteria; order Burkholderiales; family Burkholderiaceae_A; genus Lacustribacter. The sequence goes on along the minus strand of JAGWXV010000087.1, from coordinate 2,736 downwards.
TACTCACATCTTTCGTGTCGCCAATCGCACGAAAATCGGACCCGGAAAAACGGTGATCGAAGTCGAAAAGCGTCTTGAGCGCCTTGTGCCGGATGCCTATAAGCGCAATGCCCACCACTGGCTGATTCTGCATGGCCGCTACATCTGCAAGGCAAGAAAGCCCGAATGCTGGCGCTGCCCGATCAATGACCTCTGCGAGTTCCGGACGAAGACGCTGCCGCCCGACTGAAGAACTCTAAAAGATCAGTGGCGGCAGGCGATAACTGGCGGGGATCCGCGTGACAAATGGATAAGGCGCGGGCAGTGTCGACGCCAGTAATTTTAAGAATCCGCAAGCCCAGCAATTTGCTAAAGCGCCGCGCGACAATTTCGGGCAGCACGGTGATGCCCAAGCCTGCTGCCACCAGCTGCGAAATCGCATCAAAGCCTTTCACCTGCACCCGAATCCTGGGCTGAATGCCCTCGCGGCGCGCCGCCTGCGATAGCCACTCCTGAATCGAACCGCCCTCTTGCAGCAAAATGAAATCCTCAAGCAGTAGCCGGCCAATCGCAGCCGCGCGCTCTTTTTTCCACGGGCCTTGATTCGGCACCATCGCCACCAAGGTATCCTGGTGATAGGCCATCACCGTGAGGCCCTCTTGCCGCAATGAGCCTGCAAAAATTCCGATATCGGCCTCGCCCTCAGCGACCAAATGCTGAATCTCGCGGCTGGTGTACTCCGCCAAATCAATTCTGACCCGCGGATGATCTTTTAGAAACCCAGTCAGATCACGCGGCAACACGGTTGCAATCGAACTGGCGTTGGCCACCACCCGGACATGGCCCGTCACACCGGAGGCGAATTCGCCCACCTCGAATTCCATCTGCGCAAGCTCGCGCTCAATGGAGCGGGCATGATGCACGACTGCGTTTCCGGCCTCGGTAAAGCGCACGCCTCGGGCATGCCGCGCCAACAGCGGCAGGCCCATGCGGTCCTCGAGATCGCGAATGCGTGTGCTGGCAGCCCCGAGTGCCAAATGAAGGGATTGGGCCGCCTTGGTGATGGATCCGGTTGAGGCCACTGCCAAGAGCAATCTGAGGGTTACAAAATCGACGCGCTGCGGATTGATCACTGGGCCGCCTTTCGATGAATCGCATCAATGTAGGCCTGCCCATCAATCGGCGCGCCATCACGCTGCGACCGCCAGAGGACCTCGCCCAAACACTCCATCACGATATGCATGGCCTCATGCCGGCTGTCGTGGCGCTGAGCGAGTGCTAAAAACGCCGCGCGAATCCCCGGTGGCTGATTAATTGAAATCTGTTCTTCAATCGACAAATGCATCGAGAGATGTAAAAACGGATTGCTGCGGCCTTGCTCGGGCGGATAATCGCGGCCCAAGGCCTGCTCAAGATCCTGGAGATCCGGGTGGTACTCGGGATGCTGCGTGATCCAATCCACCGCCAGGCCCTCCAGCGGACTCAGCGGACTTCCGGCTTGATGCTTGGCCCAGGCCTCGCAGAAAAAACGCCGAACATCATCTTTGCTTGGATTGAACATCAGAGACCGCTGCCATTAAAACTGCGGCAGGCCAAACAACAGCACGCCAGTGCCGAGCACAGCAAAGATCACTGCCGCAGCGATTCTGACAGCCCGCAGTGGTACACGCTTTAAGAGATGCTCTCCAAACCAGATCACCGGCGCATTGGCTAAAACCATCCCCAGGGTGCTGCCCAGGATGACCGCAATGGGTGCCGATGCATGCTTCGCGGCCAGCAAGGCAGTGGCCACCTGGGTCTTATCGCCCATCTCGGCAATAAAAAAAGCGATCACTGTTGCGATAAAGGCCGTCTCCCAGAGCTTGACCTCGCCTTCATCAAGCCGATCAGGAAACAATGCCCAGATCGCAAGCGCGACAAATGACAGGCCTAACAGCCAACGCAGAACATCTGGCGTCAGCCAGGAGGCGCCCCAGCTGCCAAGGGCCACGGCGAAGGCATGGTTGGCCAGCGTGGCCACCACAATTCCGGCAACAATCGGCATTGCGCGCGGAAACCGGGCTGCGAGCACCAGACTCAGCAGCTGGGTCTTATCGCCAATCTCGCCAACCGCCACCGCAAAGACGGAAGTTGTAAATGCATCCCACATGCGGACACTCTAACGAACCCGACGAGCCTTCGCAAATCACGAAGGCTTGGGCCGAATTCACGCATTCTCAGGCTCCGGCAAAGGGCGTAGCCTTACCATCCATAACAAGTGGCACCGTTCAGGGAGAACCGTATGACGCAGCCAGGCGCGACCGCCGGCCGTCGCCTTCGCGACGCGCTAGCGCAAGAAAAACCATTACAAGTTATTGGCGCGATCAATGCGAACCATGCCTTGCTGGCCAAGCGCGCTGGCTTCAAGGCAATCTATTTGTCCGGCGGCGGCGTGGCCGCCGGCTCTCTTGGCTTGCCCGATCTGGGTATCTCGGGACTTGAAGATGTACTGATTGATGTGCGTCGGATCACCGACGTCTGCGATACGCCGCTCTTGGTCGATGTCGATACCGGATTTGGCGCCTCAGCCTTCAACATCGCGCGCACTACCCAATCCATGATCAAGGCGGGGGCCGCGGGCATGCATATTGAGGATCAGGTCGGCGCGAAACGCTGCGGCCATCGGCCGGGCAAGGCGATTGTGAGCACTGAGGAAATGGTCGATCGGGTCAAGGCCGCAGTCGATGCCCGCACCGATTCGAATTTTTTGATCATGGC
>JAGWXV010000086.1 GCA_018969705.1 Betaproteobacteria bacterium | reverse complement strand
GATGTCGCTGATGGAGTGTCCCGGCATAGGGCTGGGGGCTGCAGGATGCGCGGTTTATAAAAGGAAGATCTGATGTCTACGGGTACAGTCAAGTGGTTTAACGACGCTAAGGGTTTTGGGTTTATTACCCCCGATGAAGGTGGAGAGGACGTTTTCGCCCACTTCTCTGCGATCGCCACAAGCGGCTTTCGTTCGCTGAAGGAAGGCCAAAAGGTTCAATTCGATATCGTGCAAGGCCCCAAAGGTAAGCAGGCCTCGAATATCACGCCGATCGCCTAAACCGCACGGCTGAACCCCAAAGCCCCGGACTCGCTGGTTGAGCCGGGGTTTTTTATTTGGGCCCGGACCATGCCGGCCAAAAGCCCGCTCTGGTTCATTACCGTCGCGCGAAAGCCACGCATCTGGGCCAAGGCCTTGATTTTCCTTGGGTTTCCGGAAAAGTTCCGCGAAAAACCCTGCTATCCTTCGGGGCGGTTAAAACGTCAACGTCTCATGTGGGTCTTGCGTTTTACACCTCAGGGGGGCATCTCGCCTTACCCGCCGGTGGCTAAACCCCGCCGGTCTGTTTAACTCCTATCCTTAAGGGACTTGTATGAAGAAGATCGTTGCTGCCGTTATCGCTGGTGCTCTGGCTTCCACCTCTTTCGTTGCTATGGCCCAGGCCAAGAAAGAAGAGCCGAAAGCTGCCCCCAAAGCAGAAGCTAAGAAAGACGAAAAGAAGAAGTAAATCCTTCTTGAAGTCATCGCCAGTCTTGAAGTTTCAGGATTGGCAAGGCCCGGTAATACGGGTTCTGAAAAGGCAGGCCATCCTGCCTTTTCTTTTATCCTGGCACTGAACGCCCCACTCTTTTGCTCTGCCTGCCCCAAGCCATGTTCTACGGTCTCGTCATCTTCATCTCAGCTTTTCTAATTTTTTTAGTCCAGCCGCTTATCGCAAAACAGATCCTTCCATGGTTTGGCGGCTCGGCTGCCGTATGGGGCACCTGCCTGCTGTTTTTCCAGACCGCCCTGCTCGCCGGCTACGCCTACGCGGATGCAGTCAACCGCTGGCTTACGATTCGTCGGCAGGTCATCTTGCATACCGCACTTCTTCTTCTGGCGGCACTGACCATGCCGATCATCGCAGCCGAACACTGGCGGCCCAGCGGTGAGGAAGAACCCATCTCGCGCATTATTGGCCTGCTCATTGCAACCATTGGCCTGCCGTACTTTCTTTTGGCCACCACCACGCCGCTGGTTGGCTCCTGGTATTGGCGTCGCTACCAGCAGTCAGCGCCCTATCGACTCTTTGCGCTGTCGAATTTCGCATCGCTTTTGGCCTTGCTGGGATTTCCCTTGTTGATGGAGCCCTGGATCGGCAATCGTGAGATCGCGCTGCTGTGGTCGGGGCTTTTTGTCGTGTTCGCGGTGCTCTGCGCCACACTGGGCTGGTCCACCGTGCGCCATGCGCAGCGGACCTTTACCTCAGAGCGTATAGGCGCTGAGCCCCAGCCGGGCGCAGACCTTCTCTTTATCGAGCGCCCACAACACGCCCTGCCCGACTGGCTATTTTGGATTGGCCTATCTGCCCTGGGCTCGGCCATGCTGCTCGGTGTGAGCAGCCACCTGACGCAAAATATTTCCTCAGCGCCGCTGCTGTGGGTGGTGCCGCTATCGCTTTATCTGGTGACATTCATCATCAGCTTTGACCATCCCCGCTGGTACGTGCGCCCGCTCTTTCTTCCTCTGGCGGCGATCCTTGTGCCGCTGATGGCCTGGCTGTCAGACTCGCTCGAGTTGGCCATGGTGACTCCGGTCTATGCGGCAGGCCTTTTCGTTGTGTGTATGGTCTGCCATGGGGAACTCGCACGTTTAAAGCCCCATCCTTCGCGCCTCACGGTTTTTTATCTCTCCATTTCAGTGGGCGGTGCGCTGGGCTCTCTGCTGATGGCAGTGATCGCGCCATTTATCTTCGATGGCTACTACGAACTTTATGCCGCTTTAATTGCAGCTGCGGTCATCGGGCTGGGTCTGAAGATTGGCCGATCCTCGGCAGGACGTTGGGCATTTCGCACGACCGCCATCGCGGTGCTCGCCGCCGTCTGTGCAACCTCTTGGGAGAGTATTCGCGACTACCGGCGCGATATTCGATTTATCGAGCGCGACTTCTACGGCGTGGTGCGGACACGCGATGTCCGCAGCGAGGTTACCTTCCGCAGCATGATTCATGGCGCCATCTCGCATGGGGGCCAGCTGATCAACGAAGGCCTTGAGATGACCGCCTCGAGCTACTTCGGCCCCACCAGCGGCTACGGCCGGCTCTTTGCCAGCATGCCACCCGGACCCAAGCGCGTTGGCATTGTCGGACTAGGTGCTGGCGCGCTTGCGGTATACGCGCGGCCGGGCGACCACTGGGTGTTTTACGAAATCTCTCCGGCCGTTGTTCGGGCGGCCCGGGCTGAATTCACCTTCCTAGAAAAAATGCAGGGCAGCCATGAGGTCGTTTTGGGGGATGGCCGGCTCGCACTGGAGCGTGAGCCTGCCCGGCAATTCGATGTGCTGGCCCTCGATGCGTTCTCCGGCGATTCAATTCCTTCGCACCTCGTTACAAAAGAGGCGATGGAAATCTACATGAAGCACCTCAAGCCGGATGGCGTGATTGTGCTGCAGGCGACCAATCGATTTGTTGATCTGCTGCCTGTAGCACGCAATCTTGCCGATGCCCACGGCCTGACGGCCGTACTCATTTCGGATACGCCGCAATTTGATTCGGGAGCAGACTATTGGCTTTCTATGACCGATCAAGTCATCATGACCCGCAACCCCAAGATCCTTCAAGCTGAGCCAATCCGCTCGGCCGCGCAGGCGGTTGCAAAATCACCGCGGGTGCCAATGTTTACCGATGACTACATTAACCTCATCAGCATTTTGAAACGCTAGCCGACCGCACCTGAACTGGAGTCCTGCTGAGATGACACAGCGTTGTTTTCGTCTCGCCGCAATCTGGGCCTGCGCTGCAGCGCTGCTGCTGACCCTGCCGCCTTCGGGCCGCGCCCAGCCCTCCGTCACAACCCTGACGGTGCGTTTTTTTCAGATCACTGCAGAAGTCGCCGACACGCCTGCACTGCGCACACGCGGATTGATGGGCCGGCAGTCGCTGCCCCCCAATCACGGCATGCTCTTCATTTTCGAGCAGCCCCAGCAACAATGTTTCTGGATGCGCAATACGCCCCTGCCGCTCACCATCGCTTTTCTCGATGACGAAGGCCGTATCTCGAGCATGGCCGATATGCAGCCCTTATCCGAGGCCACGCACTGCTCGCAAATTCCAGTGCGCTACGCACTGGAGATGGAACAGGGATGGTTTACAAAACGGGGGATACAGCCCGGCGAACTCATCCGGGGCATTGCGCCGGCGGCAGCCGCCGCCGGCCGTTAGGCCTATTTAGCTGAAATTCTTCGCAGCAAAGTCCCAATTCACCAACGACCAAAACGCACCGAGATAATCCGGACGACGGTTGCGGTAATCGATGTAATAAGCATGCTCCCAAAGATCGCAGGTCATCAGGGGCTTATCCGCGGTCGTCACCGGCGTTGCAGCGTTACTCGTATTCACAATATCGAGACTGCCATCTGCTTTTTTGACAAGCCATGTCCAGCTGGATCCGAAGTTACCGACAGCGCTCTTGGTGAAGGCCTCTTTGAAGGCATCAAACGATCCCCACTTTGCATCAATAGCGGCCGCCAGCGCGCCAGCAGGCTTACCGCCGCCCTTCGGCGATAAGGAATTCCAGTAAAACGTGTGATTCCAGATCTGGGCAGCATTGTTAAATACGCCACCTGAGGATTTCTTAACGATGTCCTCCAGCGAGGCATTTTCGAATTCGGTGCCCTTGATGAGGTTATTCAAATTCGTGACATAGGTCTGGTGGTGTTTGCCGTAGTGAAACTCCAGCGTTTCTTTCGAAATATGCGGCTGCAGTGCATCCATGGCGTAAGGCAGTGCCGGCAGGGTGTGTTCCATGACGATGATTCCTTTTTAGTCGGGGGAGGAAAATCTGGCGCGGGCCGAAGGCCAACAGCGCGAGGCCGCGATTTTATCCCGGCTTACCGAGGGGATGCGCTGCCTGAACCCGGACATCCAAGAGGCCCTTTGCAAGCTGTACCGAAAGGGACTGATCAGGCTGCACACCACGCGCATCAGTCACCACCTGCGACTGCTCGTCAAGCACCAAGGCATAACCACGATTTAAGACCGCATGCGGATCCAACGCCGTTAGCTGAGATTGACATGCAGCAAGCCGCGCAGTGATCTGCTGCAGCCTCGCCCGAATGGCCCGAGTGAATAGCTCCTGGCCGTGCGCAAGCCGCTCCCAACGCTGCCTGAGTCGATCCGCGGGGCTGCGTAGACGGCCAGCGGCCAAATCAAGGCGCTGTTGGGCTCCCGCCCAATGCC
>JAGWXV010000085.1 GCA_018969705.1 Betaproteobacteria bacterium | reverse complement strand
CGTTTTGGCGTACGTCGCATTGCCTTTGAATTGCAGCAAAAGGGGGTCACAGAGCATCACGCTGCTGCCGTCATCGATCAGCTGACGCAGACGGAATCCGATCGACTCCGAGAGGTCTGGGGAAAAAAATTCGGTTCGGCTCCGGATTCATTCCAAGAGGCCGCTCGGCAGCAACGATTTTTGCAGCAGCGCGGCTTTTCCGCTTCCGTAATTCGCGATTTTTTCAGGCAGCTCGCCCGCAGCTGATGGTGGCTTAAGCCCCGTCCCTGCGCGGTCTCGAAAGGCCTGCGTGCTAAACTGCACCGCAAAAAACGGGAGGCGGTTGCATGAAAATTCACGAATATCAGGGCAAGGAAATCTTGCGCAAGTATGGCGTTGCCGTGCCTCGTGGCACGCCGTGTTTCACGGTCGATGAGGCGGTCAAGGCCGCCCAGGGCTTAGGCGGGCCTGTCTGGGTGGTTAAGGCTCAGATCCATGCTGGCGGGCGGGGTAAAGGCGGCGGCGTGAAAGTTGCCAAATCTGTCGATGAGGTCAAGGCCCATGCGTCGGCGATCCTCGGCATGCAGCTGGTCACTCACCAGACTGGCCCCTCCGGACAAAAGGTGCGGCGCCTGCTGATTGAAGAGGGCGCAGATATCAAGAAAGAACTCTATGTCGCCGTGGTAACAGACCGCGTGAGTCAGCGCGTCTGTGTCATGGGCTCAAGCGAAGGCGGTATGGATATTGAAGAGGTGGCGGCCACCCATCCCGAAAAAATTCACAAGATTTTTGTGGATCCCCTGACAGGATTTACGGATGCGCAGGCCGATGACTTAGCCAGCAAGATCGGCATTCCGCCGGCATCGATTGGACAGGCACGTGCCATTCTCAAGGGTCTTTATCAAGCCTTCTGGGAGACGGATGCTTCGCTGGCTGAGATCAATCCCTTGATTCTCACGGGCGATGGCAAGGTGATTGCGCTGGATGCGAAATGGAATTTCGATTCGAATGCGCTGTATCGGCATCCTGAGATCGTGGAGATGCGTGATCTTGACGAAGAAGATCCCGCAGAAATCGAAGCCTCGAAATTTGATCTCGCCTACATTCAACTAGATGGCAACATCGGCTGTCTGGTCAATGGCGCTGGTCTCGCAATGGCCACCATGGATACCATCAAGCTCTACGGTGCCGAGCCTGCAAACTTTCTTGATGTCGGCGGCGGCGCATCGACAGAGAAGGTCACTGAGGCCTTCAAGATCATGCTGGGTAACCCGAAAGTCAAAGCAATATTGGTCAATATCTTTGGCGGCATCATGCGCTGCGATGTGATTGCGGAAGGCGTCGTTGCAGCCTCGCGGGCCGTCGGCTTGAAGGTGCCGCTGGTGGTGCGCATGAAGGGAACCAACGAGGATCTTGGCAAGAAAATTCTCGCCGACTCCGGCCTGCCGATCATCACGGCCGACACCATGGCCGAAGCCGCGCAGCGCGTGGTCGATGCCACGAAAAAAGCATAAGCCCTGGAGCGCCAACTATGTCTATTCTGATTAACAAAAACACCAAGGTCATCACGCAGGGCATTACCGGCAAGACGGGGCAATTTCATACCCGTATGTGTCGCGACTATGCCAACGGAAAGAATTGTTTTGTCGCGGGCGTGAATCCAAAAAAAGCGGGCGAGGATTTTGAGGGCGTGCCGATTTACGCGTCGGTGAAAGATGCAAAGGCCGCAACGGGCGCGTCGGTCTCCGTGATTTATGTGCCGCCCGCTGGCGCAGCAGATGCTATTTGGGAAGCCGTCGAGGCAGACCTCGATCTGGTGATTTGCATCACCGAGGGCATTCCGGTGCGCGACATGATGGTCGTGCGCAACAAAATGAAGGCCAACAACAAGCGGACCTTGCTGCTTGGACCTAACTGCCCGGGCTTAATCACGCCGGATGAGATCAAAATCGGCATCATGCCGGGCCATATCCACCGTAAGGGCCGAATTGGCATCGTGTCCCGATCGGGCACCCTAACCTACGAGGCCGTGGGCCAGGTCACTGAGCTCGGCCTTGGCCAATCCTCTGCGGTGGGCATTGGGGGCGATCCGATTAATGGCATAAAACATATCGATGTCTTAAAGCTCTTCAATGATGATCCCGAGACCGATGCGGTGATCATGATTGGCGAGATTGGCGGCCCTGATGAGGCCAATGCTGCCCAGTGGGCCAAAGACAACATGAAAAAGCCAATCGTTGGATTTATCGCTGGCGTGACTGCCCCTCCCGGCAAACGGATGGGCCATGCGGGCGCCTTAATCTCGGGCGGCGCGGATACAGCCCAAGCCAAACTGGACATCATGGAGGCCTGCGGTATCCGTACAACTAAAAATCCCTCGGAAATGGGCAAGCTGTTAAAGTCCGTGCTCTGATTAAGTCACAGAAGAATCTGCCACCATGCATTCCGATCCGACAAAAAGCCGCACCATTCTTAAGACCATGGCCATTGTTGGGTTTGCCGCGTTATTGGTCGCAATGCTCATTCGATAAGGACCGCGCCTCATGGAGCTTTTTTCCGCCGAGTTTTTCTCTGCGCTACTGGCCATCATCGTTATTGATCTTGTCTTAGCGGGTGATAACGCCATCGTGATTGCGCTGGCAGCACGCAATCTCCCTGAAAAAGACAAAAACCGCGCGATTATCTTTGGCACCATCGGAGCAATTGTGGTGCGCTCGCTCATGACGGTAGGGGTCGTCTGGCTGCTGAAGATTCCCGGCCTCATGCTGATCGGTGGACTGCTGCTGGTCTGGATTGCCGTCAAGCTGATTGCGCCTGCCGATGGTGGCGACGAACACTCACCGACTGCAACAACCTTCTGGGGCGCGATGAAAACCATCATCATCGCGGATGCCGTGATGGGCGTGGATAACGTTCTGGCGGTTGCGGGCGCAGCCCATGGCAGTTTCCTGCTCGTTGTTTTGGGATTGCTGATCTCAATTCCCATTGTGGTCTGGGGCAGCCGGCTAGTTTTAAAACTGATCGAGCGTTATCCCGTCGTCATTTATCTTGGCGGGGCAGTGCTGGCCTTTACGGCAGCAAAGATGGTGCTCAACGAGCCCATTCTTAAGGCCTGGGTCTCCGCGCTTCCTGCAGTGGTTTACTGGTCGATCGTCATTGCTACGGTCGTGGGCTGCACGGCAGTGGGCGCTTGGCTAAAGGGCCGCCGCGGCGGCCAAGTCAGCTACGACAAGTCCTGACTTAAATCTCCAGGTTATCAATGAGTCGCGTTGCGCCACAGCGCGATGCGGCCAACACCACCAGCTGATTCGGTTCGGCGAGATCCTGAGCCTGCGGCGCTTTTAGATCGCTGCGCCGGCGTACCGAAATGTAGTCGGTCCTCCAGCCCCGATGATTCAGAATCTGCTTGGCTGCCGACTCGATTTCTACAACATCATCCACCGTGATGCGGGTAGAGGTCTGGCCATGGCGGATCCGGTCGGCGACCTGATGCAGGGTTTTAGAAAGCCAGACGGCCTCCTGCCTCTCATCAATGCTCAGATAGTGATTGCGTGAGGACATGGCCAGGCCATCGGACTCACGAATGGTTTCCGCTGGGATAATCTCGGTTGGGATTGAAAATTGGTTGCACATACGCCGAATAATCATCAGCTGCTGATAGTCTTTTTTTCCAAATACGGAAACCTGGGGCTGTACGCACTGAAATAGCTTCATGACGACGGTGGTCACGCCAATAAAAAATCCAGGCCGAAACTCACCTTCCAAAATATCACCCAAATCCTGAGGCGGGCTTATTCGATATTCCTGAGGCACGGGATACATCTCCCGCTCATCAGGCGCAAACAAAACATAAACACCTTCTTTTTCAAGTTTTGCGATGTCGTCATCCAGGGTCCGCGGATATTTATCGAAGTCTTCATTGGGGCCAAACTGCAGCCGATTCACGAAAATCGAGGCCACAACCGGGTCCCCGTGGTTGGCGGCAAGCCGCATCAGCGACAGATGACCCTCATGCAGATTGCCCATGGTCGGGACAAATGCGGTCCGCAGCTGCCCCCTGAGCTGGGCGCGTAGTTCGGAAATAGTGTGAACGATTTTCATAAAGCTTTAGTGGGCATTAAAGAAGGCACGCCGCCCTTTGAAGCTGGCAATCTGTGCGATCAGCGATTCAAAGTCCTCATCACGCTCAATCGGGTTGAGCTGCTCAGTGTTGATGATCAGCAACGGTGAAGACTCATAGTGGTGAAAGAAATGAATATACGCCTCGGAGAGCCTGCGCAAGTAATCCTCAGACATGTTCTGTTCCATGGGAACCCCCCGCTGGCGGATTCGCTCAATCAGTGCATCGGCAGAGGCCTGCAGCAGAATCACTAAATCCGGGGTCGGGGCCTGCGGCCGCTGGGCATCATAGATTTTTTGATAAAGGCTCAACTCTTCGTCGGAAAGGGTCAGCCGGGCGAAAAGCGGATCCTTCTCGATCATGAAGTCACTCACAAT
>JAGWXV010000084.1 GCA_018969705.1 Betaproteobacteria bacterium | reverse complement strand
GTCCGAAAGACATCGAGTGTTGCCATTGCGATCTTAAAGCCGCCGCCCTCATCGCCGATTCGATGGCGAGCAGGAACTCTTGCGTCATTAAATTTCAAATGGGCCAAAGGGTGAGGCGCAATCACATCAATGCGCTGCGCGACCTCAAGGCCAGGGGTCGAGGCCGGAACAATAAACGCGCTGATGCCTTTTGCCCCCCGGCCGGCGGTGCCCGCGCCTGTGGTCTCGTCGTCACTACGTGCGAAGACCACATAAAAATCAGCGATGCCACCATTGGAGATCCAGGTTTTCTCACCTTCTAAGATGTAATCGTTGCCATCCCGTCGGGCCCGGCATTGCATGGCGGCGACATCCGAGCCGGCCTGGGGTTCGCTGAGTGCAAATGCAGCAATGGCTGCACCGGACGCAACACGCGGCAGAAATGCCACCCGCTGCTCACTGCTGCCAAACAGGCTGATGGCGCCCGAGCCTAGGCCCTGCATGGCAAAGGCAAAATCAGCAAGCCCATGATGCCAGGCGAGCCCCTCACGAATCAGGCAGATGCTGCGTGTTTCGATAGTGTCGTGCCGGCCGCCATAAGCCGGTCCTGCCACGGCATGCGCAAGCCAGCCATCTCGGCCAAGTGCAGCCACCAAACGACGGCAGCTGTCATCGACATCTTTTTCATTGGCTTCATGCTGAAGGTGTTGGCTTGCCCATGCATGCAGCGACTGACGTAAAGCAGCATGATGCTGATCGAAAAAGGGCCACTGCAGCGGGGCCATGAGGGGGGTCGCGGGCAGGCGGGCTGTCATCTCAGTCGCCTTGAAAGCTAGGCTTTTGCTTGGCGACAAAAGCGTGATAAGCCCGATGAAAATCGTTGGTCATCATGCAGATGGCCTGGGCCTGGGCCTCAGATTCAATCGCTTCATCAACGCTCATGGCCCATTCCTGCTGCAACATTTTTTTGGTCATGCCATTGGCAAATGTTGGGCCTTGCGCCAATTCCTGCGCCATTAATCGGGCCTGCTCATCAAGTGCCTCTGGCGTGCAGAGGCGGTTCAGAAATCCCCAGCGTTCTGCCTCTTCGCCGCCGAGGCCACGGCCGGTGTAGAGCAATTCGGCAGCCCGGCCCTGGCCAACGACACGTGGCAGCAATGCACAGGCACCCATATCGCAGCCCGCGAGTCCGACACGATTAAAGAGGAAATAGGTTTTGCTGCGGCCAGTGCCCAATCGCAGGTCAGCGCCTAGGGCCAGCATGGCGCCCGCGCCTGCGCAGATGCCATCGATGGCCGCGATGATCGGCTGGGGGCAGGCCCGCATGGCCTTGACGACATCGCCGGTCATGCGCGTGAAGGCCAGCAGGCCTGGCATATCGAGTTCGGTCAGGGGCCCGATGATTTCGTGGACATCGCCGCCTGAGCAGAAATTCTGGCCATCGCCACGAATGACAATGGCATGCACATCGTCTGCGGCCGTCATGGTACGAAACAAATCACGCAACTCTGCATACGAATCAAAGGTCAGCGGATTTTTTTTCTCAGGACGGTTTAGCGTAATGGTGGCCACGGACTGTTGAAACTCATAGCGTATGAATTGGCCCTGATAGTGGGCCAGCCGCTGCCGATGTCGTGGCAGCTGGTGGGACTTTCCCGGCAAATAACGGCCGCTCATTGAGATTCCTCCTGGGCGTGGGCCTGATGCTGATGAACGGCCGACTTCAGGTCGCCCAGCAGGCGGTGCAGCTGCGCCCGCTGACGATCCCCGAGGCTGGAGAAGAGATCAATGACCCACTGCTCATGTTGGCCTGCCATCCGATGAAAGCCTCGGCGTCCAGCAGCCGTGAGTCGTACTCGAAACGAACGGCGGTCCTGTGGGTCCGCATGACGTTGCACGAGTTTTTCGTGTTCAAGCTGATCCACCAAAGCGGTCACATTGCCGCCGCTGACCATCATTCGGCGTGTCAACTCACCCATGGTGAGCCCCTCGCGGTGCCGCTCAAGCTGTGCCAGAAGGTCAAATCGGGATAAGGTGACATCAAAATGCGCTCGCAGACGTTGCCGAATCTCTCCTTCAATCAGCAGGCTGCAGGACAGCAGTCGCAGCCAAAGCCTGAGGGATTCGTGATGGTCTTCATGCGCCCGCATTTCACGATCGGAATGGCGAATCGCATCATGTTCGTAGGCTGACTGATGGTTCATCCGGCGAGCTCCCCCCCATCGATCACGATGGTCTGCCCATTTATCGAGCCACTAGCTGAATTGCATAGCCAGAGCACAGCGGTTGCCACTTCCTGCGGCTGCACAAGGCGCTGCTGTGGATTACGTTTGGCAAGCATTGACCGGGCCTCTTCGGCGCTTTTCCCGGTTTTGCTTTGAAGCGTGTCAATTGCCTGCGCCACGATGTCGGTCTCGGTATATCCCGGGCAAATGGCATTGACGGTAATGTGGTGTTTTGCAAGCTCAAGCGCGAGAGATCGTGTCAGGCCGATGACGCCATGCTTGGCGGCGGTATACGCGCTGACTTGTGGGTATCCCTGTAGGCCCGACGTGCTGGCAATATTGATGATCCGCGCAAAGTGGTTAGCTTGGGCGGCCTGACGCATCGAGCCGAGTGCTGCCTGGATCGCATTAAAACTCCCCGTCAGGTTCACCGCGATCATGCGTTGCCATAACGCGGGGCTTGTCTCGTCAATACTGCAGCTTTCGGCCTGGCCGGCGTTGTTCACCAGAATCGTAATGGGGCCGAGCCGTTCTGCGGCCCACCGAAATGCGCTCTCCAGGCCCGCATGGTCCGTGACATCGACTGCCGCCGCGTGATGTTCGGCTGTGCGCGGCAGCTCGGCGGCCAACGCCGTCAGCGGCGGCATGCTGCGGCCGATCAGCGTCAGCCGTGCACCTGCTGCTGCAAGCGTGCGGGCGATGGCGGCCCCGATACCGCGGCCCGCACCCGTAATGACTGCGTGCTGGCCCTGGAGTGGTAACGAATTCATTTGCTTGTTGCGCCGGCCAGTGCTGCGGCCCGCTCAAAGTTGGTTTCGAGCTGGGATTTACCCGCCAGATACTGACGTGGCCAGTCAATGCCACGAAAGCTAATGCGCGCAGCCTCGGTCAATGTCCAGGCGGGATTCGCGAGGTGGGGCCGCGCAACCGCACAGAGATCGGCCCGGCCTGCAGCGATGATGCTGTTGACATGATCTGCTTCGCTGATTGCACCGACTGCGATTGTTGCAATCCCCGCTTCTTGTCGAATTCGGTCTGCAAAGGGTGTCTGATACATACGGCCATAGGTCGGTTTTTGCGCAGGACTGACTTGGCCAGAGGAGCAGTCAATCATGTCAGCGCCGGCGGATTTAAACGCTCTTGCGATCTCCACGGCATCGGCAGGTGTGATGCCGCCTTCTACCCAATCATGGGCCGAGATCCGGACACTGATCGGTAGATGATCCGGCCAGGCGGATCGGACCGCAGAAAAAACCTCGAGCGGAAAGCGCAGGCGATTTTCTAAGCTGACGCCGTAGGCGTCAGTTCGATGATTGGTCAGCGGTGAGATAAACGCCGACAGCAAATAGCCGTGGGCACAGTGGAGCTCAAGCCAGTCAAAGCCTGCCCGCGCAGCCCGTTGTGTGCAGGCGACAAACTGTTCAATCAGATCCTGCATCTGCGCCTTCGACATGGCCTGTGGAAGCGGCCCTTCGGGCAGGTAGGGCGTGGCGGAGGCCGACAGCAGCGGCCAATTGTTTTCGGGCAACGGCTGATCCATTCCCGAGTGTTCCCATGGCGCGTTGGTGCTGCCCTTCGGCCCCGAATGGCCGATTTGAATGCCGATCTTTGCATCGGTCTGCTGGTGTACCCAGTCGACGATTCGGCCAAAGGCCTGCTGCTGGGCATCATTCCAGAGGCCGGGGCAGCCAGGTGTGATGCGGCCCTCGGCGCAAGGGGCAGTCATCTCGACCATGATCAGGCCAGCACCGCCCAAGGCCCGTGCGCCAAGATGGACCAAGTGGAAGTCGCCCGCGATGCCATCGACTGCCGAGTACTGCGCCATTGGCGAGACCACCACGCGATTTTTAAGGCGGACTGAGCGAAGCTGATAGGGCGTGAACATTGGCGGAACGGCGGCTTTAGCGGGGCTCTGGGCCCGGCTGGCAAACCACTGCTCATAGCCCTCAAGCCAGGTCGCATCGCGTAGTCGAAGATTTTCATGGCTGATGCGCTGGCTTCGGGTCAGCATGGAGTACATGAATTGTTCAGGCTCAAGCTGATCGCAGTAGCGCTGGCCGCAGACTTCGAACCATTCCATCGCATTCCATGCGGCATTTTGAATCTTCAGTGTTTCGACACGACGCAGTTCCTGATAGGCAGCGAGCACTCGGGGAATTTGTGAGGACTCATGGCCGAAGTGATCGAATTGGCGGGTGAGCTCAATGGCATCTTCCAGCGCCAGTTTCGTACCCGAGCCGATGGCAAAGTGGGCGGTGTGCACCGCATCCCCCATCAGGACCACATGACTGCCATGCTGGTTTTTCAGCCACCATTGATCGCAGACCACGCGCTGGAAGTTCAGCCAGGCAGAGCCACGCAGGTGCCGGGCATTG
>JAGWXV010000083.1 GCA_018969705.1 Betaproteobacteria bacterium | reverse complement strand
TGACCATCATCGCCTTTGTGGGCAGCGTATTTTCGCCCTACTACTACTGGGCGTTACAAAAAAATCCAGCTGCTTCACCAGAGGACCATTGTGCAATCAATGTTGCGCTGTATGGCCGCGGCATCCGACGCTGGACCATGACCGAACGCGGCCAGCGCCATGTCAGCCGTGACAGTCGCAATTTTCAGGTGGGACCGAGCCACCTGCGATGGACCGGAGCACATCTTGAAATTCAGATTAACGAATGGTCAGCCCCGATTCCGCGGCCCGTGCGCGGTGTAATTCGCGTCATCCCAAATCGGCTGTTCGCCTTCACCACAGCACTGGACGATGGACATCTGCATCACTGGGGGCCATTGGCCCCGAGTGCGCGGGTCGAGGTCGCACTCGAATCTCCCAAGTGCTCCTGGCAAGGCCATGCCTACCTGGACTCAAATGAAGGCGCCTCACCGATTGCAGACGGATTCACCGAATGGGATTGGTCGCGGGCAAATCTCTCGGACGGAAGCGTTGCAGTGCTCTATGACATTCGTCAACGCCAAGGCCCCGATCGGTTGCTGGCGCTGCGATTTGGCCGCGACGGGCAGGTCAGCCCGTTTGATGCGCCCGGTCGGCAATCCCTGCCCATGGCAATGTGGCGAGTGGGCCGATCGGTTCGCAGTGAGTCCGCTCGGCCTGCCCGGGTGATGCAGACCCTGGAAGACACGCCGTTTTATGTGCGCTCGGTATTGGAGTCTGGCCTCTGCGGCGAGCAGGTGATCTCAATGCACGAGACACTGAATGTACCCCGCCTAAATACCGCGATGACTCGGCTGATGCTGCCGTGGAAAATGCCGAGACTCAAATAAAAAAGCCGCGCAGGTGCGCGGCTTTTTCACAACTACGCTCAACAATCAGTCAGCAAACTGGCCAGCTTTTTTGATGATCGGACCCCAGAGGTCAATCTGAGACTGAAGAAACTTCGCGTGATAGGTCGCGGTTGCTTTATCCGGGCTCACCGGACCGGTTCCAAGGGCCTCAAAACGCTTGATCACCTCAGGATCTTTCAGTGCGGCATTCAATGCAGCGTTTAACTTATCCAAGGCTGCCTTTGGCGTGCCCTTGGGTGCGTATAAGCCATGCCACACCGTGACTTCGAAATTGGGCAGGCCCGACTCTGCAACCGTCGGAAGGTTGGAAAGCCCATCGGTCTTCAGTCGTGTCTTAGTGGTCACTGCATAGCCCTTCACGCTGCCGGCTTTAATCCGCTCAGTCGTGTTGGTGGTCTGGTCACACATGAAATCCACCTGGCCGCCCATCAGGTCGGTCATTGCGGGGCCGGTACCTTTATAAGGAACAGTGGTTAGGTCCGTATCAAGCGCCGACTGGAACAACATGCCGCAGAGGTGGGACGCCGCGCCCAGACCCGCGTTCGCCAGATTCCATTTCTTGGCATCTTTCTTTACGACCTGAATAAATTCTTTCATGGTCGCGGCTGGAAAATCTTTGCGTGCTACAAAGGTCATCGGAACTTCATTAATCAGGCCGATGTGCTCGAAATCAGTCATCGGGTTGTACGGCAGCTTGCGATACAACGCAGGTGCTGTGCTCATGCCGATGTGATGAATCAACACCGTATGTCCATCGGGCTTTGCCTTCGAGACCACTGAAGGGCCCCGGGTGCCGCCAGCGCCATCGAGGTTCTCAACCACTACCGGGCTATTCAAATGCTTGCGCATTGCTTCGGCCATGGTCCGCGCCACCACATCGGTGGGCCCGCCAGCCGTAAACGGCACAACCACTTTGATCTCGCGGTCGGGGAATGCAAATGCGCTTGATGCAGCAAAGGCGGTGCCAATGACTGCCGCCGAAATAAGACGCTTGAACTTCATGACGACACTTTCTCCTTGGATTCGTTGAGAGCGAGATTTTAAGGGCAGGAAGCCGGCCCAGCGATCACGTATACCCCTACGCGACGGCCTTGGTTTTCGCGGAACTAAATCTGGCTGCGTCGCGATCGGCTGCGATGGCCGAGCCGCTCCAGTAGGCCGATGGTCGAGATCAGAAGATCGGGCTGGACTGCGTCGCGCTCGCCCACGGGGGCGGCGGCAACAAGAAATCGCACTGCAGCCAGGGGCTGCAAGAGGTAATCCTTGGGCGGCGCAAGCAGCAGGCTCATCAGGGCCCGGACCATGAGCCACCACTTGCGGGGCTTTCCAACCACCGCCCGCTGGCCGACCGCATCGCAGTCGCGTTGCCGAATGACCCGACCAATATCGGCATAAATTAACCGAGCCGACATGATGGCCGGCCGGCAATCGCGGGGCAATGAGGCAATTCCGGTCTCAGCCCGAACGTAAAGTTGATCGGCAACACGCAGCAGGCGGGCGACCACGCGTGCCAGGGCCGCTGAGTGCTGTGGCCGATGCAACAATTCGTGCGGATCAATGCCTTCCTCACGCATCCACTGCAGCGGCAGATAAATTCTTCCTCTGCTGGCATCTTCGCCAACGTCTCGGGCAATATTGGTCAGCTGCATCGCCACGCCAAGCTCACAGGCCCGGGCGATGGTCTGGGCCGAGCGGCCCCCCATGATCAGGGCCATCATCGCCCCCACAGTGCCCGCCACTCGCGTCGCATAGTCATAGAGCGCCTCAAGCGTTTCGTACTCCCGGCTACTGGCATCCCACTGAAAGCCCTCCAGCAGGGCCATTGGAATGGCCTTGGGTATGGCGTACTCGCGCACGATGGCGGCAAATGCAATATCCGCATCAATCAAAAAGGGCTCGCCGCGATAAATCGCATCAAGCCGCTCACGCAGGTAATCCATCACAATCTCAATCGATGCACCGGGCGGCATTTCATCCACGGCATCGTCAGCAACGCGGCAAAAGGCATAGACCGCCGTGGCAGCATGTTTAAAACGCTGGGGAAGAATTCTTGAGGCCGCAAAAAATGAATGCGAGCCGGTCCGCATCAGCCGCTCGCAGCTTGCCAGCACCTCAACTGAGTGTAATGAGATAGACTCACGCATAAGCATGCGCCACCGTTTTGGGATCCGGAATGACTGAATCCAGGGCCTTTGCTGATGCAATCACGCCGGGCATCCCTGCGCCCGGATGGGTGCTGGCACCCACCATAAAGAGCCCAGCAATATCTTCACTTTTGTTGTGCGGCCGAAACCAGGCACTCTGGGTTAAGACCGGCTCAGGACCAAACGCTGCGCCACGAAACGATAAAAGACGATCCTGAAAATCCTGAGGGGTTGTGATGAATGATTCGGTAATGTGCTCCTCGAACCCGGGCATGATGGTGCGATGAAGCGACTGGGCAATCGCCTGGCGATAGGGCTCTGCAGCGACTGACCAATCCACCCCACTTTGCAGATGGGGCACGGGAGATAGAACATAAAAGGTGTCGTGGCCAGGCGGCGCTACCGATGGATCGCTGGCACTCGGCCGATGCAGATAGAGGCTGAAGTCCTTGGCCAGAATCTTGCGCTTGAAAATATCCGCAAGCAGCTCGCGATACCGCGAACCCATCAAAATCATGTGATGCGGAATATCGTGGAATTTCTGACGTGTGCCGAAATACCAAACAAAAAGGCTCATCGAAAATTTAGTCCGCTCGATCTTGGCATCCGTCCAATGACGACGATGCTGGGCGGGAATCAGGTACCGGTAAGTCCATGCGGTATCCGCATTCGATACGACAATCTCTGACTCAAGGATTTGACCATCGGCGAGGCGGACCCCATAGGCCCGCCGATTGCGCACCAGAATCTCGGCGACTTCGGATTCACAGCGCACGCTGTTGCCTTGGCCCTTGATCAGGCCAACAAGTCCTTGAATCAGTGCGCCAGTTCCGCCCATCGCCCAATGCACGCCATGCCGACGCTCAAGCGCATTGATCAGGGTGTAGGCGCAGGTCACCGAAAACGGATTGCCGCCAATCAGCAGGGGGTGAAAACTAAAAACCATGCGCAGTTTGGGATCGCGAATAAAACTCGCCACCCGGCTGTATATGGTCTTCCAGGCCTGCATCCGCATGAAGTCCGGTAAGACCGCGATCAGATCTGACAGCGTGACAAAGGAAATGCTGGCCATGCCCTCAAAACCGAGTCGATAACATTTCTCGGCCTCCTGAAAAAACGCGTCATAGCCATCGAGGTCCTGTGGCGCGAAACGCGCCACCTCGCGGCGCATGGCCTGAACATCGCCGGAGTAATCAAACCAGGAGCCATCATCAAACCGGATCCGGTAGAAGGGATCAAGCGGCTTGAGCGTGATGTCGTCGGAAAATCGCTTGCCGCATAGTATCCAGAGTTCTTCAAAAAGAAACGGTGCCGTCACGATGGTTGGCCCGGCATCAAAGACATAGCCACCACGGCGGTGGACGTAAGCCCGGCCACCCGGGGCATCGAGCTTTTCCAGAACCGTTACCCGATAGCCCTTGGCACCAAGCCGGACTGCCGCGGCCAGCCCACCAAAGCCGCTGCCGATCACGATGGCATGCGGCCGGGACGGGTGGGCAAGCGGGCTTTTCACTGGGACATTGTATGTGTAAGTTTTAGTTGACGGTTAAATCTGTCAGACAGAAAATGTCTCGATGAATCAATCCGTTACGACACGCGCCAGCCCCGACCCGATGGCCGTGGCGGAGCTGCTCAAG
>JAGWXV010000082.1 GCA_018969705.1 Betaproteobacteria bacterium | reverse complement strand
CAGAAGAGGACTCGAACCTCCACAGTGTTGCCACCGCTAGGACCTGAACCTAGTGCGTCTACCAATTCCGCCATCTGGGCAAGGCAGGCGCGTACTTTAGCCGGAATCACGTAATTGTCAAACCGCACTGCATCTGCAACTTCACAGACCAGCTTTTATGGCCGGCTGATCGGCCATCGCGATGGCTTCGGATTTGTGCGGCCTGATGCAGGTGGCGACGATGTCTTCATTTCTCCCAAAGAAATGCTTAAGGCCATGCACGGTGACCGGGTTAGCGCCCGAGTTGTGGGCACCGACCGACGGGGCCGGCCCGAGGCTGTCATCCTTGAGGTAGTCGAGCACGCCAATCGCAATCTCGTCGGCCGGCTTGTCAATGAGCGGGGCATTTTGTTGGTCGTGCCCGAAGATCAGCGCATTAAGCACGATGTGATTGTTGCGCCCATCGATACGATGGGGGCAGAGCCAGGGCAGGTGGTCTCCATTGAAATTATCGATCCGCCCACACGTTACACACCGCCTGTAGGCCGTGTGGTGGAGGTCTTAGGCGGAGTCGATGACCCTGGCATGGAAGTTGAGATTGCGGTACGAAAGTTTGATGTGCCGCACGAATTTTCCAACGAGGCCCAGGCCCTTGCGAAAAAACTTCCCGATGAAGTCCGGCCAAAAGATCTGAAGGATCGCGTTGATCTGCGCGATGTGCCCTTCATGACCATTGATGGTGAAGATGCTCGCGACTTTGATGATGCGGTCTATGCCGAGCCCGTTGCGGGCAAGGGCTGGCGGCTGCTGGTGGCCATTGCCGATGTTAGCCATTATGTTCAAAGTGGTGATGCCTTAGATCGTGATGCCTATTCGCGTAGCACGTCGGTTTATTTCCCGCGCCGTGTGCTGCCGATGCTGCCAGAGAAGCTCTCCAATGGCCTGTGCTCCTTAAACCCGCATGTTGATCGGCTGGCCTTGGTCTGCGATATGGTGGTGACCACCACGGGCGAGGTCAGGGCCTATCAGTTCTATGATGCCGTCATTTGCTCATCCCAGCGGCTGACCTATACCCGGGCCTGGGCAGCGATGTGTGATCCGCTTTCTGAAGATGCCCGCCATCTCGGCCCGCTGGCCCAGACACTGGGCCATCTCGAAGAAGTGTTTCGTGTGTTGCTCGCAGCGCGCGAGGCCCGTGGCGCGATTGATTTTGATTCGGTTGAGACTTACATGCAGTTTGATGCCAATGGCCGAATCGAAAAAATTTTGCCGCGCGTGCGCAACGATGCCCATCGGCTCATTGAAGAGTGCATGTTGGCGGCCAATACCTGTGCTGCGGATATTCTCAAGCGGGCCAAGCGGCATGGGCTTTATCGGGTCCACGAGGGCCCAACGCCCGAGCGGCTACGCGCGCTGCGTGAGTTTTTAAAAGTCCAGGGCTTAAAGCTTGAGGGCGGCGATGAGCCTGCGCCGGGGGACTACGCCCGGCTCGCCAAAGAGATCCGAGCCCGGCCCGACTCCCGGCTGATTCAGACACTGCTTTTGCGCAGCATGCAGCAGGCCATCTACACACCAGAAAATGTCGGCCACTTTGGCCTGTCATATGAGGCCTATGCCCACTTTACTTCGCCGATTCGTCGTTACCCGGATCTGTTGGTACATCGGGTGATCAAAACAATCATTCACAACAAAGGCCATTACCTGCCGCCCTATGGCGATACAGGCCTTGATGATCCGATGCACCGCTGGCGCAATATCGGGGACCACTGTTCGGGTGCGGAGCGTCGGGCAGACGAGGCCTCCCGTGATGTCGAGGCCTGGCTGAAGTGCCAATATATGAAATCACGGATTGGCGAGCAGCTGCGGGGCACCGTGACTGGCATTGCGCCCTTTGGATTATTTATTACTCTGGATGCCTTGTATGTTGAGGGCATGATTCATGTCTCGGAGCTCGGTGCTGAGTATTTCCAGCACAACGAGGTCTTGCACGAGCTGCGCGGCGAGCGCACCGGTCGCCGCTTTCGGCTCTACGATAGTCTCGTGGTGCAGGTTGCCCGCGTGGATTTAGATGCCCGGCGTATTGAGTTTCAGCTGGTGCCCAGCATGATCCGGGCAACCCGGGCAAGCCGGCCTGCCGAGCGTGAGCAGGATTTTTATGCCCTGCCGCAGGAGGAAGAGTCGGAATCCGACATGCCGCCCTGGCTTGCCGAGGCCTTGGCCACTGGGCCGGCTTCGCGCAAGAAGTCATCGAAAAAGCATCGCGATAAAAAAGCGCTCGCGCCAGCAGAAAAAACACACAAAGAGAAGCGGTCTAAAAAGTCTGGTAAGCAAAAAGTGAAAGGCGTCGCTGCCGAAAAACCCAAGTCCGGCCGAAGTGCAAAAACCGCACGTCAGCCGGCAGGCCGTGCAGGCAGCGCGCGTAAGTCCCGTCGCGGCAAGGGCACGCGCTGATGAGCCGCGATGCCAAAGAGATTTGCCTGCTGGGATTTCATGCGGTACGCGCGCGGCTGCGGACCGCGCCCGAGACCATTTCGCGCATTATTTTTGATGGACAGCGCCGCGATACGCGCATCAACGCGCTGCTGAAACAGGCCGAGCAGGCCAGTGTAAAAGCGATTTCCGATTCCGCGCTTGCGATGGATCGTCTTGCAAAGGGCCAGCGCCACCAAGGCATCCTTGCGCTTGCCTCGGCGCGAGAGCAGCCCGATAGCCTCTCCGATTTGCTGACACAGGTCGAGGCCTTTGAGCCCGCCCGGCAGTGGCTACTGCTTTTAGATGGCGTGACCGATCCTCATAACCTGGGCGCCATCATGCGTACCGCCGATGCAGCCGGTGTTGCGGCGGTGATTGCACCCCGGGATAAGTCTGCGCCTTTAAATGATGTCGCCGCCCGTGTATCGGCTGGCGCTGCTGATCATCTTCCCTATCTGCAGGTGACCAATCTCTCGCGTGCGATTGATGAAATTCAGCAGGCAGGCTATCAGGTCATTGGCCTGGCTGAGACCGCAGAGAAGTCGCTTTACGCGACTGACCTCACTGGCCGTATTGCCTTGGTCTGTGGTGCAGAAGGCGAGGGCATGCGCCGATTAACGCGCGAGCGGTGCGATTTGCTGGTACGCCTTCCGATGCTGGGCTCGGTGGAAAGCTTAAATGTTTCGGTGGCGGCAGGGGTCTGCTGTTACGAAGCACTTCGGCAGCGCTCGAAATAAATCGCCGCAGGATTACCAAGACCCATCGAACGTACTTACGCCGGCATCTTCTGTCGAAATACTTTGAGCAGTTTGTGGGTCACTTTTCTTTCCGGTTTCGTTCACGAAATTTCCATGGCGGCTCAGGCATTAAGGCGGGATTGCGCGCTGAGGCATCAATACCTGCCCATAGGCCAAGCCGTGCATCGCGGGCGCTACGCTCTGCCTCGGCATAGCGCTGCTGCTGGGCTTCGCTGATGTCTTTTTTATAGCGTACGAAATACCAGGCATAGCCACGCTGGATCTGTGCCAGTCCGAGATCACGATCGCCAATGCTGACATTGGCAACCCAGCGATCATAGGCATCCACTTTTACAGGCTGAAGTCCGATTGGACCGGACTGTAGCAGCTCTGTGAGTGAATCTTTGGCTTTGTTGGAATAGGGCTGAGTCTTTTCTGGCGCATCAATTCCTGCGATTCTGACCCGCACCGTAGTGCCATTTTTTGCTTTTAAGTTAAACGAGTCACCGTCGAAGACCTCGGCCACTGAATACGGGCCGGCCGCAGGCTGTGGCCCACTTGTTTTTTGACAGGCCGGCAGTCCCGCAATCAGCAGTGCAGAAAAAATAACGCCAAGCAGTCTGCGGCGTGTCGGTGTTGCCAGTGTCACGTTGATGCTGCGAGTGATTCAGAGAGGGTGAGCACCGCTGCCGCATACATAAAGCTGCGGTTATATTGGGTGATCACAAAAAAGTTGTGGGCGGCAAACCAGTAGCCCACCGAGTCGTCTTCCTCGGGCAGATCAATCAGACTTGCCCTTAAGTCTGCAGCAAGCCGCGCGCTGGCCTGGCTGATGCCCGCACCCTCGATTTCGGCAACCGTATGCACGGGCTCAAGCTGCGGCGCGACGAATCGCTTCGCATCAACACCTTCAGCGACTCGGGCGATGCTATGGCTGGCCTCACCGCTTTTCCAGCCATGCATTTTTAGAAAATTTCCAACTGAGGCAATGGCATCTGCCGGGCTATTAATCAGATCCGGTCGGCCACGGTTTTTATAGCTCACGGCGAATTTCTGCCAGCTGCTGGGCATGAACTGCGGCAGGCCCAAGGCACCAGCGAATGAGCCACGAACTTCTTTGAGATTCACGATGCCTTGGCGGCCCAACAGCAGCAGCGTTTCGAGTTCGCGTAGGAAAAATTCAGAACGGCGTGGCGAATCAAAGCCGAGTGTCGCCAAGGTCTCAACGGCAGGGAATCGGCCGGTGAAATTTCCGTATTTGGTTTCGACACCAATGATGGCGGCGATGATGTGCGCGGGCACGCCGGAGTCATTGGCTACAGACTGAAAGACCTCTCGGTGTCGGCTTAGAAACTCTTTTCCCTCTTTGATGCGACTGGCATCGGCATGCTGCGAGAGATAGCGGGCCCAGGAACGTTTTCTGGGTGGTGGATCGCCGGGCGCTGGCGGCGGCGGTGCGATTAACGCCAGGGCCCGGGGCTGCGCGCCAAGATTGCGAAATTGACTCTCCAGCCATGGCCT
>JAGWXV010000081.1 GCA_018969705.1 Betaproteobacteria bacterium | reverse complement strand
CAACCTTATTTCCGCAGGCCCAGACGCTCGATCAGGGTCCGATAGCCCTGAACATCGGTGCGCTTTAGGTAGTCCAGAAGCTTTCGACGCCGGCTCACCATCTTCAGCAGGCCACGACGAGAATGATGGTCTTTGGCGTGGTTTTTGAAGTGGTCGGTGAGGTCATTAATGCGGGCGGTTAAGAGCGCGACCTGCACCTCGGGACTTCCGGTGTCGTTTTTGGCGCGCTGGTACTGCGCCATGATTTCAGGCTTGTTTAAGGTGGCGACGGGCATATGAATCTCCTGTGGATGCCTTGGGACTTGCGGTCGGGCCTGCCAGGGCCCGCCGTGCTTGGGTCGCTTTTCAGCAACCCTTTGAATTATAAAGGAAATTTACCCCTCACGCCAGGGGACTCGGGGCCGACCGCTGGGCCTCTCCGTCAGACGAGCTGCGGATTGAGCTTCTCGGCCCGGCTCTCCAGCTTATTGAGGGCATTCAGGTAGGCCTTGGCCGATGCGACCACGATATCTGGATCCGCCCCCACGCCATTGACAATCCGACCAGCCTTGGAGAGCCGCATGGTCACCTCGCCCTGGGATTGGGTGCCCGTGGTGATCGCGTTCACCGAAAAAAGCAGCAGCTCCGAGCCGCTGCCGACCCGGGACTCGATCGCGTTGACGGTGGCATCTACCGGGCCGTTGCCCTGGCCCTCAGCCGCGATCTCTTCGCCCTGGATAGAGAAAACAACCCGCGCCTGAGGACGCTCTCCGGTCTCCGAGCGCTGAGACAGCGACAAAAATCGGTAGCGCTCCTGGGCGTGATCAATCGATTCGCCAGAGACCAGGGCCTGCAGGTCCTCGTCGAAGATCTCGGATTTTCGATCGGCCAGATCCTTAAAACGACTAAAGGCCTCATTGAGTTCCTGCTCAGAGTCAAACTCGATGCCCAGATCGGTAAGCCGCTGCTTAAAGGCATTGCGGCCAGATAACTTACCCAATGAGATTTTGTTGGCAGACCAGCCCACATCCTGGGCTCGCATGATTTCGTAGGTCTCACGGTGCTTCAGAACACCATCTTGGTGAATGCCGGACTCATGGGCGAACGCATTTGCGCCCACCACGGCCTTATTCGGCTGCACGGGGTAGCCCGTAATCTGCGATACCAGCCGGGAGCTGGCCACAATCTGGGTGGTATCAATCTGGGTGTCGCACTTAAAAACATCCTGGCGAACCTTTACCGCCATAACAATCTCTTCGAGGCTGGCGTTGCCGGCCCGCTCACCAAGGCCATTGATCGTGCACTCGACCTGCCGCGCTCCATTGAGCACCGCAGATAAAGAATTCGCGACTGCCATTCCCAGATCGTTATGGCAGTGGGCCGACCAGACCACGCGATCAGCCCCAGGGGTACGCGCGATTAACTGACGAAACCACTCGCCAATCACGCCAGGCACGCTATAGCCCACCGTATCCGGCACGTTGATGGTCTTGGCACCGGCCTTAATCACTTCACCGAAGATACGCACAAGAAAATCAAGGTCGCTGCGAATCGCATCTTCTGCCGAGAACTCCACATCATCGGTATATTCCCGCGCCAGCCGAACGCCCTGCACCGCCGCCTCCACGACTTGATCGGGATGCATGCGCAGCTTTTTTTCCATGTGGATTGGGCTTGTCGCGATGAAGGTATGGATTCGACCCTTGGCAGCAGGACGAATTGCTTCACCGGCTGCGCGGATATCTTTCTCAGAAACCCGCGCCAACGAGCAGACCGTACTGGACTTGATGGTTTCCGCAATGGCGCGAATCGCATCGAAATCCCCGGGACTTGAAGCAGCAAACCCCGCCTCGATCACGTCGACCCGAAGCCGCTCCAGCTGCCGGGCGATACGAATCTTTTCATCCTTGGTCATTGATGCGCCTGGGCTTTGCTCCCCGTCGCGTAAGGTGGTGTCGAAAATAATCAATCGGTCAGTCATGGCGCAGTATCCTTTGCAGTCCTAGTCATCCCAAAAGCAACGCAGCTCCACGCGCATCGCCGGGGTAGTTATTTCTTTGAGGGGTCTGACGATTATTTTTCCGGCGCAGACCATGCCGGTGGGGGTCGAGAGTTAGCGCCCGAGGCGCAGTCGACCTAGGGGGAGAAGTAGAGCGAGAGAAGAAAGAAAGCTAAGAGCAGGCATGAGACGGACTATAAATCCTTTTGATCGGGCTCTGCAAATACCTCGACCTTCTCGCCGCGGGCCTTTCGCCAAAAAAACAACAACCAGCCCGACAGCCCATAAGCCAGCATCAGCAAAAACAACATGCTGGGAGGATCCTGAGAGATCAGCACCAGGCCCAGGGCGACCAGAAAAATCACAACGTACGGGACACTGCGCCGGAGATTGAGATCTTTGAAGCTATAAAACGGCACACTGGAGACCATGGATAGGCCCGCATAGACTGCGACTGTCCAGGAGACCCAGCGTAAATCTGCAGCGGAATAATCGATCCATCGGGTCTCACGAAGATCCGTTGCCACCCAGACCAGCCCTGCCAGTAATGCTGCTGCGGCCGGACTTGGCAGCCCCTGAAAAAACCGCTTATCGACAATCGTAATGTTGGTATTGAATCGGGCTAGTCGCAATGCGGCACCCGCCACATAAACAAACGCGGCAAGCCAGCCAAACTTCCCTAGGCTCTGCAAAGACCACATATAGATAATCAATGCAGGCGCTGCACCAAAGGCCACCATGTCCGCGAGGCTGTCGTATTGGGCGCCAAAATCCGAGGTGGTATTGGTCAACCGGGCCACGCGCCCATCCAGGCTGTCGAGCACCATGGCCACAAAGATCGCAATCGCTGCCTCAGTGAATCGGCCATGCATGGCCTGAACAATGGCGAAAAATCCCGCAAACAGACAGCCCGTGGTGAACAAATTGGGCAGCAAGTAGATGCTAGTGCGGCGGCGTGGCAGTCGTTGATTCATGATGGCTTTACTCGCGATCCGATTCCAATTCAGCCGCTGACCATCGCCGCATTACCAGCGGGCCAAGGCGGTCGAGTGGGCGTAGACCTTGTCTCCCACGGAGACTAACGCCTGCGTGCCGGGCGGGCAATAGACATCCACCCGCGAGCCGAAACGGATAAACCCATAGCGGGCGCCACGTAAAAGGCTATCGCCCGGCTTGACATAACAGAGAATTCTGCGCGCAACTAAGCCGGCGATCTGAATACAGGTCAGGCGGCGGCCCTGCGGGTCCTCGATCACCATGGCACTACGCTCGTTTTGCTCAGATGCCTTATCGATTGCTGCATTGAAAAAAGCACCTGGAAAATATTGCACATCCATAACGCGGCCCTGAATCGGCGCGCGGTTGGAGTGCACATTAAACACATTCATGAATACGCTGATCTTTAATGACTCCTGGCCGGTGATGGGATCGGTGGCCTTTCCCACAACGACAATTCGGCCATCGGCTGGCGATGTAATCAGGCCCTCACCGACCGGTGGCGTGCGTGCGGGATCGCGAAAAAACTGGATGACAAAGACCGCGACCAGCCACAGCAAGACCGCGATCACGGTCCAGTCCAGCCACGTGGCCACGAAGGCCAAGCCGACGGTGAGGCCCACAAACGGCCAGCCCTCCCGGGCAATGATCGGATGGGGATAAAGACGAACGTCGTCTGCGGCCATTAGTTGCGGGACTGATCCACCAGCCGGTTGGCCTTGATCCACGGCATCATCGCCCGCAGTTTCTCGCCGACTTGCTCAATCGGATGCTGCGCGGTCAGGCGGCGGCGCGATAAGAGTGTCGGTGCACCTGCACGATTTTCGAGAATGAACTCTTTGGCATATTCACCCGTCTGAATTCGGGTCAGGGCCTCGCGCATGGCCTGCTTGGTCTGCTCAGTCACCACCTTGGGGCCCGTCACGTATTCGCCAAACTCGGCGTTATTGGAAATCGAATAGTTCATGTTGGCGATTCCGCCTTCGTAGATCAAATCCACGATCAGTTTGAGCTCATGCAGGCATTCGAAGTAGGCCATCTCTGGCGCATAGCCCGCCTCGACCAGAGTCTCAAAGCCCGCTTTAATCAGCTCGACAGTGCCGCCGCAGAGCACAGCCTGCTCGCCGAAGAGATCGGTCTCGGTCTCTTCACGAAAGTTGGTCTGGATAATGCCGGCCTTGCCGCCGCCAATAGCGCTGGCATATGACAGCGCGATTGCCCGGGCGTTGCCCGTCGTATCCTGATGAATCGCGATTAGGCAGGGCACACCGCCGCCCTGAGCATAAGTGGAGCGCACCGTATGGCCGGGTGCCTTGGGCGCAATCATGATCACATCTAAATCGGCGCGCGGCGAAACCTGGCCATAGTGCACGTTAAATCCATGGGCAAAAGCGAGCGCTGCATTTTGCTTAATCAGCGGTGCGATCTCTGCAGCATAGACTGCAGCAATATGCTCATCAGGCATCAGCAGCATGACAACGTCAGCATCCTTGACTGCATCTTTGATTTCCGCCGCCTTCAGTCCCGCTTTTTCAACTTTCGCCCAGCTGGGCCCGCCTTTGCGAACGCCGACCACCACATTGCAGCCGCTATCGTTTAGGTTTTGAGCGTGGGCGTGGCCCTGTGAGCCATAGCCGATGATGGCAATTTTTTTGCCTTTAATCAGCGCCAGATCGGCGTCTTTGTCGTAGAAAACATTCATGTCGTATTCCTTGTCGAAATAAAGAATGGCCGCTAAGCCTTAAGCACCCGATCTCCACGGGCAATGCCGGAGCAGCC
>JAGWXV010000080.1 GCA_018969705.1 Betaproteobacteria bacterium | reverse complement strand
ATGAGCTGCATCAGCCGCTGGGCGCTTCTGGATCTTCCTTTGCCCATTGCCAATAGGTAGAAACCGAAGTAAGCACTTCCCATAGATTCCGCTCCGGGGGTATCTGACATGGGTTCAGCCACTAGCAGCGTGCCCCCGGGAGGCAAGGCCCGATAGGCCGCCTGAAGAATCGCCAGGGCCCGATGGTCATCATGGTCGTAGAGGACCCGAAGCACAGTAATGAGATCTGCCCCACTAGGCAGCGGAGTCTCAAAAAAACTTCCGCCATGGGCCTGGGCCCGCTCAGTAAGGCCTGCTGCCTTAAGATTTTTATTGGCAAGGCCCGCGACTGCCGGTAAATCAAACAGCATCAGCCGGAGGTGGGGGAATGCACGGGCTGCCGCCAATAAGAAAGTGCCTTGGCCGCCGCCCACATCCAGCAAACAACGATGGCTGCGAAATGCATAAGCGCTCAGCACCTCTTGCGCAATCAGAGGCTGTGATGCGCTCATCAAGTCCGAATACTCTTTCACGCGTGCTTCAGGCAACAGTGTTGGTGAGGCCGACTGCTCGTCGGCGTATGGCCAGTACTGCGCAAGATGCGGATCCGTCTCCCCCCTGAGTAAGGCAACCGGATCCCGCAGGTCCGCATACAGCGTCGCATGGTGTTCAATTAATGCAGTCACTGCGGTGTTACTGACCAAGACTGCGCCCTGCATGCCCAGGCCCCAGCGTTGATCAGAACGCGACTCAACAAGCTGAAGTGATGCGGCTGCACGCATC
Organism: Betaproteobacteria bacterium; assembly: GCA_018969705.1. Lineage (GTDB taxonomy): Bacteria > Pseudomonadota > Gammaproteobacteria > Burkholderiales > Burkholderiaceae_A > Lacustribacter. Next base: position 4,024 of record JAGWXV010000080.1, on the reverse strand, counting down.
AGCCGATCTGTGGCATCTGTGCTTAAGCGAAGCCGGTTTGCAAGATCTTCGAGGCCCAAAGGGCCCTTGGCGAGTAGAGCAAATAGATCGAGCCGGACACACGCAAACAACACCTGGGAATAAACGAATCCTGCGACCAGATCAAAGAGTGACTTTGCCTGCCGGCGCGCAACCCAACGGGTGAGCGGAAAGCGAATCGCGAAACGATGAAAAGCCTCGCTGGCGAGGAGTCGATCTCGCAGGTCCAGCCACACTCGAATCAACTAGACCCGCTCCAGAATCTCTCGCGGAACTAAACGCTCGGACTCGGCCAGCACCAAGGCCCGCAGGCTGGGTGCGCCAGGACAGGAAGGAATCGCGCGAATGGCTTTCCCCACCAGCAAATCAAAATTCTGAATTGCACCCATCAGGCCCAGCTCTCGCGCAGCACTCTGCCGATCATGAGCAACATCCTGGCCAGTGGGTTTGCCCATGGACTGAGGATCACCAATCACATCACGAATATCGTCTGCAACTTGATAAGCTTCCCCGAGCCACTCGCCCAGCGGCCGCCAGGATTCGGCATGCCCGCCTGCAGTCATCGCGCCACACGCAGTGGCAGCGGCGAATAAAGCGCCAGTCTTGGCACGCTGATAGTCGCGCAGATTCGCTTTCGGCTCACACTCCCAGGCCTGGCCTGCAACGATGCCCTCTGGTGCGCCAGTGGCCTGCGCAATCAATCCAATCGTTGCAGCGATGCGCTGTGGATGACGGGCTTTGACGCTGGCCAATACTTGAAAGGCCAGCACGATTAAACCGTCTCCGGTCAGCACGGCGAGCCGCTCACCAAAAGCTTTATGCACCGAGGGCTGGCCGCGGCGTGTCGCGGCATCATCAAAACAAGGCAGATCGTCATGAACCAGCGATGCGCAATGCAAAAGCTCGAGCGCAACTGCTGCCGCCATCGAGAGCTCGGGGTCATCATGGCCGCATGCGGATGCGACCGCCAAGACAAGGTGCGGCCGAATCCGCGCCCCGCCAGGAAAGACCGCATGATGCGTCGCCTTTGCCAGAAGCGCGGGCCCATGTGGCGATTCGGAAATCGCGACCGCAGCGATCAGGGCCTGCTCAAGTGCCTGCTTGACGGAGTGGGCCGATGCCATGGAATCTCCCTAGACTGGTTAGGTGGAGCCCTTCAGGCAAGAACCCGCCTGAACATCCACATGTTGTCTAGGTATATTGTCATTTATGACTGTCAACTGCAATAGACACCTGGCCGGCGATGCCGAAGCCGCCCAACGGCTGCTGCCCGCCGACTGGCCGCACCGCAAGGCAAGCCGGCTGGTCGCCTTGGACGGCCTGAGCTGGCACCTACAGTTTCATCCCGCCAAAAAAACCGGGGGTCCGCTGCTGCTGCTGCTCCATGGGACCGGCTCATCAGCCCATTCCTGGTCTGAGCTAATCGACCCACTGACTGAGTTTGCCGATGTGCTTGCCGTTGATCTGCCCGGCCACGGATTTACCCGCGGCGCCCGGGCCCACATGATGCGCCTGCCTGCGATGGCCGAGGTGCTGCAGCAACTGCTGGCCCACCTGCAGTGCACCGGCCGACTTGTCGTCGTGGGCCATTCAGCAGGTGCGCCGCTTGCCATCGAGTGGGCGCTCCGGTTTTCAAAACAGACACACGCCCTTACGCCGATTCGAATCGTTGGGCTAAACCCATCACTGGTGCCTCCGCCGCTGCTTTACACCACCATGCTCGGCCCCGTAGTCGCACCAATTGCGACGTCGTCACCGATGACCGGAATGCTTGCATTTCTTGCGGCCAATACCGGCATGGTGGATCAGCTGCTCGATTCGACGGGATCCAAGATTCCCGAATCTCATCGACGGCTTTACCGATATCTTTTTACGCAGCCCAATCATGTTCAAGGCGCGATGGAATTTATGGCGGGCGCCGATCTGCCTGGCCTCTTATCGAGATCACATGCACTGCCCCTGCCGACCAGTTTTCTACTTGGTGCACAAGACGCTTGGGTCAAAGAGCTGCCGCTAAAAAACGTGATTCGATCATCGTTTCCTAATGCGGACGTCACCACGTGGATGGGCGGCCATCTCCTACACGAAGAGCGGCCCGCCGAAGTCGCTCGGTTTATTCAGACAATTGTCCTAACGGCCTGAGACACCGCTGCCGCTCCAGCATGCGGCAGCGGAAGATAACGGGCCCGTATCTGCTCAGATAATTCCTGGGCAGCCGCTGATGGCTGCGGCGAAGTATCAATTACCATCACGGAAACGCCTGCAACCAAAAACTGCTGCGCGGCAAGTGCAACGTCTTGGCGGGCCTGCTCGCGGCCCGGCTGACCATCCAGACTGATATTGGCCCTGCCATCAGTCAGCATCACCACTACAGGCGTTCCACCCCTGCGCTTCACACTCTCGGCAAGCAGCTGGCTGATCTGTAAGGCTTTTGCAAGCGGCGTGCCCCCTCCACCCGGTAGTCCTGAAAGGCTGCGCTTGGCCCGCACCAGCGAGCGTGTCGGTGGCAGAATAATTTCAGCCTGCTGATGTCGAAAAGCAATCACCGCGACCTGATCACGGCGGACATAACAATCCGCCAGCAATAACTCGACAGCGCCCTTAGCCTCGGCAAGTCGATGCAGCGCAGAGGAGCCGGACGCATCGACTACAAAAATTGTGGTCGTCTCGGAGCGTTCTTTGAATCGCTTGATACGAAAATCCTCTGCACGAATCTGAAGCGGAGACGGTCCAGCCGTTCGGCCCAATGATCTCGCTGGCATCTGGCCACGGCGGCGCAGTCGTTGCCAGGGCGCAGCCGCACGCAGCGTGTCAATCAGACTGAGCCGCGCACCAGAGCGCGGCAGGCCAGGCTGAGATCCGATCGGACGGCCGCGCAGTCCACTTTTTTTCAGGGCACCCGATTTTCCTGAACCGCCTCGGCCCAGACGATTCGGATCCAGTAAGAGTTGTGCCAAAAGGCCAGCTGGGATCGCGGCCTTGGCCGCCTGTAGCACCACTTCATCTAAGGCCTGCAACTGCTGCGGGTCTTTCGGAGCCTGCTCCGACTCCGAATCCAACCGCGGGGGCTCAGCCGGCGGAGACCCTTGTGCAGAGTCCTGCTCCTCCGCGGCTGGGAGCACGGTCGCGCGCGGTGCGAGCACCAGCCGCGCCGCGAAGGCCGCATCTTCTTGGCCAATCTGACTGGCCGAACGCCAGCCGCACACGAGGGCTGCAACACGATGCGTAAACATCACTGCGCGAAGCGAATCAATGCCGAGGGCCAGTGCAGTCGTGCAGAAGGCGGCGATCAGCGAATCGTTTAACTCGGGCAGCGCAGGCCGATCACACGCTGCATTCGGCGGGCTCGTATCGCCATCCTGCGACTCTTGAAAAAAATAAATGGCTTCCTCTAAGTCAGATAGCGGCACTGCGCGCAGATCAATATGAAAGGCGAGGCGATCCAATAGCGATGCGGGTACGGACTCATCCTCTTCAACCTGTTCATCAAGGAGCACAAGTCCAAAGGCTGTGGGCGTTGTTACCGCCAGCCCCTCGCGGGCGACCGTGATCTCACCACGATCCATCGCAAGCGCGATGCGTGCGGCAAGCGCAGGGCCCATGCGCTCTGCCATGGCCACCCATAAAACACCGCCATTGACCTCGGCGAGCAAGCCCTGCGAGAGCACCGGGCGGCCCGACTGCAAGGTCGACACGAGATCGAGCCCGCCGAGCAGCCGCTCGTCTTGAATCGACAATGGCAGCTTACGCGAGGGCTGATCCGCCCGCAGGCGGGATTGAATAAATTCAATGAAGCGCGTGCGAACTGAGCCCGCGTGGGCCTGCACACAAATGCCGCCCAGCCCGATAGGATCCTGCGCAAAACAAGCCGCAGCGAGTACCGCGTCGGCGGCGGCGTTAGGCGTTAAAGAGTTCATCAACGGCCCGCTGTACTCTCACACCGGATGCCGTGTCATCGAGAGGATTTCGGCGCAGCCGATGACGCAGTGCCATTGGCGCGACCCGA
>JAGWXV010000079.1 GCA_018969705.1 Betaproteobacteria bacterium | reverse complement strand
CGTGCCCTGTGAGGCCATGCTGGCGACTGACCCCTCTTACATTCTGTACACCTCAGGCACCACCGGAAAGCCCAAAGGCGTGCAGCGAGATACAGCGGGCTACGCGGTCGCGCTTGCGACCTCAATGAAAGCCATCTTTGACACCAAGCCAGGAGAGGTTTTCTTCTGCACGTCAGACATTGGCTGGGTGGTGGGCCATTCTTACATCGTCTATGGGCCGCTAATCAATGGCTCGACCACGATCGTCTATGAGGGCATGCCCACCGTACCCGATCCGGGCATCTGGTGGAGCATCGTGGAGCGCTTTGGTGTCAGCACCATGTTTTCATCGCCCACCGCAGCCCGTGTTCTGAAAAAACAAGATCCGAAATACATGACCCAGCACAACACCAAGTCGCTGCGGCGTTTGTTTTTGGCGGGCGAGCCACTGGATGAGCCGACCGCCAAGTGGATCTCTGATGCATTGGGTGGCGCGAAAATTATCGACAACTATTGGCAGACCGAAACCGGCTGGCCAATTATGGCGGCTCAGCACGGCATTGAAGACACACCAACAAAATTTGGCAGCCCCAGCTTTGCCTGCTACGGCTATGACCTGCGATTAATTCATGAATCCACCTTCGAGGAAGTTGGCGCTAATGAAAAAGGCATGCTCTGCGCGGTGCCCCCGCTTCCTCCGGGATGCCTGCAGACCGTCTGGGGAGATGATGAGCGGTTTGTGAAAACCTATTTCACTGCAGTGCCCGGAAAAAAATACTATTCCACCTTTGATTACGCGACGCGCGATGAAGATGGCTATTACTTCATTCTGGGCCGCACCGATGATGTGATCAATGTGGCTGGCCATCGGCTCGGCACCCGCGAGATTGAAGAAGCCATCCAGGTCCATACCAATGTCGCCGAGGTCGCTGTAGTCGGTGTGGCGGATCAGCTCAAAGGCCAGATGCCGCTGGCGTTTTGTGTGCTCAAAAATCAAGGGCCCATTCAGACCGCCGATGGACGCAAGGCAGAGGAAAAGGCCATCATGGCCACCGTGGACAAAGAGCTCGGTGCAATTGCCCGGCCCTCCCGCGTGCATTTCGTTACTCTGCTGCCCAAGACACGCTCGGGAAAACTGCTGCGACGATCCATGCAGGCCTTGGCTGAGGGCCGAGACTCCGGTGATCTGACAACGCTAGAAGATCCCACAGCACTCGAGCAGATCAAAGCCGCGCTGAAATCCTAAGGCCGCCGCGGGGTGTGCAAGCATCAGCCGATCAGCAACAGATAATTGCTTTGTGTCTCTGATTCAGCGCAACCCCGAATCCAATAAAGGGGACCATGGAACGCTGGCCATTCTGGGCGGCAGCCCGGGCATGGTCGGAGCCGCCGTTTTAAGCGCACGCTGCGCGCTCTTTAGCGGCACCGGCCGTGTGGTGATCGTTCGGCTTAGTCTGGCGGATGGATTTGTGCTCGATACTGTCCAGCCCGAGATCATGGTGATCGATGTAAAAGCACAAGCCAGCAAGCCGATCACCACATGGCTGATGGGTCCGGGACTGGGCACTTCGGATGAGGCCGCACAGACACTCCAGGGCCTCATGTCCTGTAATTCGCCAGTCATACTCGATGCGGACGCTCTGAATTTGATGGCGCAGGATCCTGCACTTCAGCGGCAATGTGCGCGGCGAAGCGCGCCCACTGTGATCACACCCCATCCCGGTGAAGCCGGCCGACTCCTTTGCAGTTCCGCGCAGCATGTTCAGGCGAATCGGGCCGCCAGTGCCGCGCATCTTTCTCAGCAACTGAATGCCATCACCGTTTTAAAGGGCCACCGTACATTGATTGCCGGCGCAGATGGCGTGCTGAACCACGAAAACATGACTGGCAATGCCGCATTGGCCTGCGGAGGAACCGGAGATGTGCTTGCGGGCCTGATCGGCGCCCTCATCGCACAGGGCTGCAGTCCCATGCAGGCGGCTCTGACAGGCTGCCGCCTGCATGGCGAGGCGGCTGAGCATTTAACAAAACGCCTCGGCGGGATGATTGGAATTACTGCAGGCGAATTGATTCCTGGGATTCGACTGCTGCTGAATCAGGCCCCACCGATCTCACGACCGGCTTCCGATCGCTAAAGCACTGGCCCGGCTAGTGCAGCATGCTCGAAGCGCCCACCGTAGCCTCTGGACCCTCAGCCTTGAGCACAAACACCGGAATCTCCGCTTCAAAAAAAGTAGTGTCATCGGCAACACAGAAATACGTGCCATGCATGCTGCCGACGGGGCTGGCGATCCGGGTGCCACTGTTATAGGAAAACGACGCACCGGGCTGAATCAGTGGCTGCTGGCCCACAATGCCCAGGCCTTTCACTTCCTGCCGTGCGCCACTGGCATCTTCAATAATCCAGTGCCGCGCAATCACTTGTGCAGCAATTTCACCGGTATTTTCGATGGTGACGAAATAGGCAAACGTGTAGACCCCATCTTCTGCCGAGGACTGCTCGGCCAGATACTGGGTCTGAACAGAGACTTTAAGTTGCGGCTGCGCCACGCGACTAGATCTTCGATTCAGTGATGCGTCAGGCTAGGCCAAGCTTTTGTGCCATACCAATGCGCTGAAGCTTGCCGGTGGCGCCCTTGGGAATCTCGGAAACGATCACCAACTTACGCGGTACTTTAAAGTCGGCGAGTTTGGTGGCAGCAAAAGCACGAATCTCCTGCTCGGTTGCGGTCATGCCCTCACGCAGGACCACGGCGGCGCCAACTTCCTCTCCGAGTTTGTCGTGGGGCACGGCAAAAGTCACGACCTGCATGACCGCCGGATGATCCATCAAGACTTCGTCGACCTCGACCGGTGAAATTTTCTCACCGCCACGATTAATGATCTCTTTGAGACGGCCTGTCAGTGTGACATAGCCCTCCGCATCCATCACACCCTGATCACCGGTACGAAACCAGCCCTTGGTAAATGCAGACGCATTGGCCTTAGGGTTATTTTCGTAGCCAGCGGTTACGTTAGCGCCGCGAATCACAATCTCGCCGGTGCTGCCTTTGGCGAGTAGCTTGCCGTGTTCATCCATGATGCCCACCTCCGGCCCGGCGGCCAGTCCGACCGATCCGGGCTTTCGCACTTTGGGCGGCAGTGGGTTGCTGCACATCTGATGCGAGGCTTCGGTCATGCCGTAGGCCTCGATCATTGGTGCCTTAAAGACTTCCTCGATCTCGCGAATCACCTGAGTGGGCAACGAAGAGGAAGAAGATCGAATAAAGCGCAGGGGATATTTTTCAATCGTGGCTTTATTTTGCGCAGCACGCGAGAGAATGGCCTGGTGCATGGTCGGCACTGCCGTATACCAATTGGGCTTACATTCTTCCATCCAGCCGAAAAACTTCAGCGCATTAAATCCTGGCGTACAAAATAGGTAGCCGCCTGCTGATAGTGGCGCCAGGGTCGCTGCGATGAGGCCATGAATGTGAAATAGCGGCATGATGTTTAAGCCGCGATCTGTTTTGGTAAAGGCCAAGGATTCAGCAATATTTCCAGCTGAGACGGCGACATTTCGATGCGATAAAGGCACAATTTTTGGCCGAGAAGTCGTGCCGGAAGTGTGCAGAATCAGGGCAACATCATCGGGCTGCGCCCAACCGCCTTCTTTGCGCCGAAATTTCTTGGACGATTGATTCTCTAGGGTAAAACTGCCGGCGCCGTGCACCGGCGTTGGCACGAGCTCAAGCAGTGTGATACCGAGTTTTTTCGCTACCTCGACCGCGGATGAATCGCTGCCTTTTTCAACAATCAACGCCTTGGCCTTGAGGTCCGAAAGATAAAACTCAAACTCATCGGCCCGATAGGCGGGATTTAATGGGGCCGAGGTCGTGCCGCAAGCGACAGCAAGAAACGAGGCTGCCATTTCAGGGCCATTTTTCAAAACGATTGCGACCCGATCGTTGCGGCCAATACCCCAGCCATTGAGCTGAGTGACCGTTTTGATAATCAGTTGACGCAGCTGGCCATAAGTGAGATCGGTGGTCGCAGGCGCGCCAAAGACCGGTGCGGCATCAGCGCCAGCGGAGAGTAAGTCAACGAGGGTAGAGGAGCGTTTCATGATTTTCCTTCTGGATCAATATCCGTCGTGCGGCAGCAAAACTTCACTAAGCGATTTTTAATTTTCCTTTTTGCTCGGCCAGGGTTTTGGCCAACAGACTTACCAGGGCATAGACCGCCTGAATATGGGGCGTGGGTACGCCGGCCACCTCGCCCAACTCGATGATCGAGCCCACTAACGCGGCGATCTCCGGTGCTCGGCCCTGCTCGATGTCTTGCAGCATGCTGGTCTTGTGTTTACCCACTGCTTCAGCGCCAGCAATACGTTTCTCAAGTGAGACCCGAAAAGCGATTCCCAAGGCCTCCCCCACTTGCTGGGCCTCGGTCATCATCTTGGCCGCAAGCTCCCGCGTCATTGGGAATTGGCAGATATCCACCAGCGTCGCATGGGTCAGCGCGCTGATCGGATTAAAACTCAAGTTGCCCCAAAGCTTCGTCCAGATTTCGCTACGAATATCGGATGTCACCGGCGCTTTAAAGCCGGCATTTCGCAGCGTCTCAGAGAGCTGACGCACTCGCGGCGTATCCGCGCCGTCGATCTCTGAGATCGAAAACCGATTGCCCTCAATGTGTTTCAGCACGCCCGGTGCAATGATCTCTGCTGCTGGATACACGACACTGCCAATCACCCGATCAATGGGAATGCCACGGGCCACAATGCCGCCAGGATCAACACTTTCCACGACCCGGCCGTCATGGGGGCCACCAAGCTTCATAAAGTACCAATACGGAATGCCATTTTGCGCAGTCAGCA
>JAGWXV010000078.1 GCA_018969705.1 Betaproteobacteria bacterium | reverse complement strand
CCCGATCGCTGACTCCGCAGCCGCAACCGTCAGAATGAAGAACACAAAAATCTGGCCGGCGGCATCACCGAGATAGTGTGAAAACGCGATGAAATTCATATTGACTGCCAGCAGCATCAGCTCAATGGCCATCAGCAGCACGATCAGATTCTTACGATTCATAAAAATGCCGATCACCGAGATCGCAAAAAGTATCGCGCCAAGGGTTAGAAAATGCGCCAGCGTCAGCACCCTAGCCCCCCTTCCCCGGCGGAGCTGATTCCGCCGCCCCGGGCTCTTGTGGCGCCGCCTTTATCTTGATCACTGGCGCAACGCTCACCAGCCGCACGCGATCAGCAGCCTTGACCTTGACCTGCTCGGCCGGGCTTTGAAACTTGGAATCCTTGCGCCGGCGCAGTGTCAGCGCGATCGCCGCCACAATGGCGACCAGCAAAATCACGGCGGCGATCTCAAAGGCGTAGACATAATCGGTATAAATCAGCCGCCCGAGTGCCTTGGTGTTATCGAAGTTCGGCGGCAAGGGTGCGACCGTTGCCTCCGGCACATTAAAGCTTCGAATCAGCACGGCCGACATCTCAAAAACAATCAGGCCGCCAACAGGGGCTGCCACGCGCAGATTCGCCCAAAAGCCCTGACGGAGTTTCTCGAGATCAAAGTCCACCATCATGACCACGAATAAAAACAGCACCATTACAGCGCCCACATAGACCAACACCAGTGTGATCGCGAGAAACTCCGCCCGTAGCAGCAGCCAAATGGCGGCAGCACTAAAAAAGCTCAGCACCAGATAGAGCACTGCATGGACCGGATTTCGGGCGGTGATCACCCGCAGGGCCGCAAAGACCAAAATTGCGGCAAACGCGTAAAACAGAGAGAGCGTGAGTTCTAGCATAGAAGTCCTAGCGGTACGGCGCGTCGGCCTCCCGTGCAGCAGCGATCTCATTTTCATAACGATCCCCGACCGCCAGCAGCATCTCTTTCGTGAAATACAGATCTCCACGTTTTTCACCGTGGTATTCGTGAATCTGAGTCTCCACAATTGAATCCACCGGACAGCTCTCTTCACAAAAGCCGCAGAAAATACATTTTGTGAGATCAATGTCGTAGCGTGTCGTGCGGCGGGTGCCGTCCTCGCGAACTGTCGATTCAATCGTGATGGCCTGGGCCGGGCAGACCGCCTCGCAGAGTTTGCAGGCAATGCAGCGTTCCTCGCCATTCGGGTAGCGGCGCAAGGCATGCAGACCTCGAAAGCGCGGCGACATCGGGGTCTTTTCCTCGGGATACTGAATGGTGATCTTGCGCGCAAACAAATAGCGGCCCGTTAATGCCATGCCCCGCAGCATCTCCAGCAGCAGAAACGAACGCAGAAAATTAACAATGGTGCTCATCGGCGTCTCACTCCATCACCAGATTGACCAGGGCGTCTGCATCCAGGCCCCGACAATGACAAGCCAAATCAACGTCACCGGAATAAAAATCTTCCAGCCCAGCCGCATGATTTGGTCATAGCGGTAGCGGGGAAACGATGCCCGCATCCAGATAAATACGCTGACCACCAAAAACGCTTTTAATCCAAGCCAGATCCAGCCGGGAATGAAATCCAAGGCGGCGATGGGTGCGTCCCATCCGCCCAGGAACATGATGGCCGCCAAGGTCGACAGCAGAATCATGTTGGCGTACTCCGCCAGAAAGAACACGGCAAACGCCATGCCGGAGTACTCCACCATATGGCCGGCCACGATCTCTGATTCGCCTTCCACAACGTCAAAAGGATGACGATTGGTTTCAGCCACACTCGAAACAAAGTACACCACTGCTACGGGCAACAGCGGCAGCCAATTCCACGACAAGAAATTTAATCCGAGCTGCTCGGCAAACATGCCCTTTTGCTGGCCCACGACAATCTCGGTGAGATTCAAGCTGCCCGAGACCATCAGCACCGAGACCAATGCAAAACCGATTGCCAGCTCATACGAGACCATCTGCGCCGAGGCCCGCATCGCGGCCAAAAAAGCGTACTTCGAATTCGAGGCCCAGCCGGCAAGAATGACGCCGTAGACTTCGATCGACGTAATGGCCAGCAGCAGCAGCAATCCGGCGTTGATATTGGAGAGCACCACATCGGGCCCAAATGGGATCACGGCCCATGCGGCCATGGCCGGCATGATGGTCATGATCGGGCCCAAGATATACAGGCCGCGGCTGGCCTGGGCCGGCATGATGATTTCTTTGGTCAGCAGCTTTAACGCATCGGCGATGGGCTGAAGCAGTCCCAGCGGGCCGACACGATTGGGGCCCAGACGCACATGCATCCAGCCAATCAGCTTGCGCTCCCAGAGCGTGAGGTAAGCAACGCAGGCCAGTATGGGCAGCACCACCGCAACGATCTTGATCAGCACCCACGCAACGGGCCAGGCCTCGCCAAGTAGCGAGATTCCCACCTGTTGAACGCCCGCCAAGAGATCCTGCATCTAGGCAGCCTCCAGCTCAATGGGGCCGATCATCTCGCCCAGCTGCGCGCTAACGGGATGAGCCGCCGAGAGCCGGGCAACACCTCGAGCCAGCCGAGTATCGGCAGCGACCTCTACGACGGCAGCGGCGCGGCCGGACTGCAGGCACTTCACTTTTGATCCCACTGCAAACCCCAGCCGATCGATCTCTGCCGGATGCATCAAAAGCTTTGGCGATGCACTGGCCCGGGTCTGCTGCAGGGCCTCGGCATGTCGACTCACGCTGTCAGCGCGATAGATGGGCACATCAGCAAGCCTTACCAGTCCTGCCCTGCCCTTGACTGCAAGGGCTTCAGCAGACTGCGGGGGCATGGGGCTGGCAGCAAGATTCATCACAATTTCGCCCAGCGTGGCATGCCCAATCACTGACTGACGAATGTCTTCCGAGGACTCCGCATCAAAGCCCTCAAGCTCAAGCAGATTGCCCAGCACTCGCAGCACCTTCCATCCCGGCCGTGCCTCACCCAACGGCCGCACCACCGCCTGCGTTGTCTGGGCCCGGCCCTCGCAATTGATATACGTGCCCGAGGTCTCGGTATAGGGCGCAATCGGCAGCATGACATCGGCATGCTCCATTAGCTCGTCTTTAAATGCAGATAACCCCACTACAAACTTCGCCTGCGACAGCGCAGCACCGGCCTGATGGGGATTGCCACAGTCCATCAGCGGATCAATATTCACCAGCACATAGGCCTCGGCTGCGGAGGCAAACATACTGGCCGCATCGAGCCCGCCTTGCAGGGGCCGGGCCTTGGCCAGGTAGCCGCCAACACCGTTGCCGCCCTCCACGGTAAATCCCAATCGGCAGCCCAGGGCATCAGCGATCATCTGCGCAAAGCCCCAGATCGCGGCTGCGTTCGGATGGGCAAGCACGCTGTTACCTAAAAAGATTGCCGCCTTTTCGTTCGGCTCAGACGACTCGGCCAACATCTCGACGATCGCCTTGCTCTGGGAACTGGGCTTGACTGACTTCAGCGCATCGGGCAACGGCAACGATTTCATTGCGAGTGCTGCGGCGGCCATCTCAGCGACCGACGGTACCCAGTCCGCGGGCGAGGCCAGCCACTGCTGCGCGATCGGCATTAATAAATCTTCAGCGCTCGCGTGCAGTGTCGCGATGCGGGCACCATGGCGGGCTGCCTGACGCAGGCGATGGGCCAGCAGCGGCTGATCTTGGCGTAGGAATGCGCCAATCAGTAACGCCCGATCCAGCTGGCTGACCTGCGCAAGGGTGAGCCCCAGCGTTGGTACACCGCTAAATTGCTGATCAAAGCCAGCTTGGCCAAGCCGCGGGCGAAAATCAATCGAATCGCTCTTTAGGCCGCGCGTTAGCTGTGCTGCCAGCGTCATTTCCTCGAGGGTGCTGTTGGGCGACATCAGCGTGCGAACGTGCTGGGGCCCATGCGAGGCAGCCGCACGCAGAGACTGGGCAACCTTCGCAAGGGCCTCCTCCCAGCCGGCCTCATGCCAGCGGCCATCGGCGCCACGCATCATCGGCTGTGTTAAGCGGTCGTGGCTATTGAGCCCCTCATAACTGAAGCGGTCCCGATCCGAGATCCAGCATTCGTTGATGGCCTCGTTATCCATTGGAACAACACGCTTAACCTGATTGTTCTTTGACTGCACCACAATGTTGGCGCCAATGCTGTCTAAAGGGCTAATCGAGCGCTTGCGCGAGAGCTCCCAGGTCCGGGCGGAATAACGAAAAGGTTTGCTGGTCAACGCGCCAACGGGGCAGACATCAATCATGTTTCCGGAGAGTTCACTCTCAATCGCATTGCCCACAAAGGACATGATCTCGGAATGCTCACCACGGCCGGCCATGCCAAGCTCCATCACGCCGGCGATTTCCTGGCCAAACCTCACGCATCGGGTGCAATGAATGCAGCGGCTCATTTCTTCTGCAGAAATCAGCGGCCCCATGGGCTTATGGAACACCACACGCTTCTCTTCGGTGTACCGCGATGCAGACGGGCCATAGCCCACCGCCAAGTCCTGTAGCTGACACTCACCACCCTGATCGCAGATCGGGCAATCCAGCGGGTGATTGATCAGCAGAAATTCCATTACGCTTTTTTGCGCTGTCTTTGCCTTTGACGAGGCAGTGAAGACCCGCATGCCTGGGGTCACCGGCGTGGCACACGCCGGCAGGGCCTTGGGCGCTTTTTCCACTTCAACCAAACACATGCGGCAATTCGCCGCGATCGATAACTTTTTGTGGTAACAGAAATGCGGCACATATAAGCCCAGCTTATTTGCAGCATCCATCACCATGCTGCCCTCGGGCACTTCAACTTTCTGGCCGTCGACTTCGAGTTCAATCATCAGACCGCGTC
>JAGWXV010000077.1 GCA_018969705.1 Betaproteobacteria bacterium | reverse complement strand
CTATACAGAGGTCTTGGCTCAGCCAATCAAACCCACTCCCGTGTTCAGTGTTGTCCCAAGACGACTCTAGAACTCGGGCCCCCAACTGTCAACTTTCTTTGACATCAATTGTTCTTGACAACTGGAGCTTTTCGGCGGTATCTAGTCAATATTCTTTGACAATCTCTGGCCTAGGCCGCGATAGTGGGGGTGGAGCTGCCCTCTGGGATTCATTCCACGAGGGCGGAGGGGCCATAAAAAAGATGTTAAATAAGTACTTACTTACTACTAAGTCCCTGTTTTTAAAGGCTTGGTCACCATTTGGTCAAAAAATAACCCCCGCCCAATCTCACGCCTTTCGTTATTCAAAATCCCTCAAAGTCCGTGAAAACCCCCTGCCTTTTTACCTGGGGGAGCCCTCAGCAATAGGGGGACACGCCATTAGAATTCGGCCAGCTTCGCCGCTGGCCGACCAGAGGGGAGGCCAATATGGATTGGTTCGTTAGAACGATTGAGGCGGAAATCATTCCGCGGCTTGTCGCCGCCCACCGCCAGGATTCGACACATGGCGGGCCGTTGGCCGCAAAAGTTTTTCCTGAGGACGTCGTCGCTTTCTCCGATATCACCATGCAGCACGATGCAGCCGCCTGTCTCGAGTTCGTGGAGTCAATCCGCAGCCGCGGCGTATCGCTGCCTGCGATTTATCTCGACTTGATTGCCCCCGCAGCCAGTCGGCTCGGGGCGCTGTGGTGCGAGGACCGCTGTGACTTCACTCTGGTCACCGTCGGCCTATGGAGGATGCAGCAGGTCCTCTATGACTTAAGCCCAGAATTTCGCACAGGGCCCGAGGCCGCATTAGCGCAGCAGCGACGCATCATGCTGAGCGCCGTGCCGGGATCTCAGCACACCATGGGCATTTTGATGGTCTCCGAGTTTTTTCATCGTGCCGGCTGGCAAGTCTGGGGCGAGCCTATGGCCACCCGGGAAGATCTTCTCGGGGCTGTCTCGCGGCAATGGTTTGATGTCATTGGAATCTCAGTGGGCTCAGAGCCTCAGCTCGAAAAGGTAGGTGAACTCATTCATGGGCTGCGCCGCGCATCAAAAAATCCCGAGGTCCGCGTCATGTTGGGCGGTCCGGTCACCATTTCATCTGACTACGCACGGCAGTGCGGCGCCAATGCGGTTGCAGCTGATGCCGAGCAGGCGATTGCTATCGCGACCCAGCTGGCTCTGGATGCGCCGTAACGCGATATGAGTAAGTCACCCTCCCCTACCTCCGGCCTAACTGCAATTGATACTGCTGCGGCTGTCGGTGTTGCCTCAGCAGCCAGCGATCTCGCGTTTTTGCTGGATGCAGAAGGCGTCATTCAGGAGGTGCGTCTAGGTAGCCAACAAATGCCCATTGACGCCGCCAGTAAGCAGTGGGTCGGCAAGCGGCTACTTGAAATTGTGACCAGCGAAAGCCGGCCCAAAGTCGAAGAGGTTCTCGCCGAGGCGAAATCTCAGCAGGCGGGCCGCTGGCGTCATGTGAATTTCCCATCATCGCAAGGTGCTGATATTCCAGTGCTCTGCTCAGCAATTCCGATTGGAACAACCGGCAAGGTTGTCGCGTTTGGCCGCGACCTACGCAACATGGCCTCGTTGCAGCAGCGGCTTGTGGAAGCCCATCAGGCCATGGAGCGGGACTACCTGCGCATGCGCCACATGGAGACCCGCTATCGGCTGCTGTTTGAGCTTGCCTCTGAGGCGGTGCTGATTGTCGACTCTAATACGCAACGCATTCTTGAGGCCAATCCGGCCGCATCAAAAATTCTGGCCCAGCAGGCAAAGCGACTGCAGGGCAAATCTCTAGACGATATTTTTCCCGATGCTTCGCGTGACGTCATCAATGATCTGTTAATGGGAGTGCGGGCCTCTGGCCACCCGGATGCGCGGCCCATCACCCTGCCAAAAGACAATACAGAAGTCTCAGTCTCAGCGTCGCTTTTTCGTCAAGAGACCGGCACCATGTTCCTGGTGCGTCTGTCGCCCATGGCGGCACCGGAGCCCATCAACGGCTTTTCGTCTAAACGCTCACTCATGCTGGATGTCTTGGAGCATGCGCCTGATGGGTTTGTCGTCACCGATGGCGAAGGAAAAATTCTCTCAGCGAACCGGGCTTTTGTAGACATGCTTCAGCTCTCGAAGGCAGAGCAGGTCCAGGGCCGTAATCTTGGTGACTGGCTGGGCCGCACCGATGTCGACCTCAGTGTCTTAATCGCTAACATTCAGCAGCGCGGCGCGGTAAGGCTCTTCGGAACACTGTTACGAAGCGCAAATGCCGCGGAGACTGCTGTTGAGATCTCCGGCGTCTCAGTGAAAACCGGATCGACGTCTTGCCTGGGCTTTAGCATTCGCGATGTCGGCCAACGGCTATCCGCCGAGCGGCCCTCATTAAATGAGCTGCCGCGCTCGGGCGATCAGCTGGTTGAGCTGGTGGGCCGTGTCCCACTACAGGAAATCGTTGCAGAGACCGCCGATCTCATCGAGAAGCTCTGCATTGAGGCAGCCCTACGACTGACCCGCGACAATCGGGCCTCGGCAGCCGAGATGCTCGGCCTTTCTCGGCAGAGCCTTTATGTGAAGCTGCGCCGCTACGGCATCGGTGAAGTCGCAGATCGCAGCAAAAAGTGATGGATTAAACTGACTGCATGCTTGCAGTCATTGTGCTGGTCGAGTTCAAGCCGCAACACCTGGGCTACGGCTTAAGCCGTTTTGTGCTGGGCCGCTTTCCGCTGCGTCACGTCATAGGGCTTCGTTTTTCAAAACTACTGGGCAGCGGCCATGAGGGTGGCTTCGGCCTGAAACCCAGTGCAAGCCGCCAGGGCCTTTTTCTTTTGTTCGATGACGAAGCGCAGGCAGATGCATTTCTCCATCACGGACCGCTCATGGCGGCCTATCGGGCCCGGGCCCAGGAATTCTTTTACTGCAAGCTGATTGCCTGCTCCTGCAAAGGGTCCTGGGCGGGGGTCTCTCTGCCCGTCGAGGCAGCACCGCCCGAGCAGGGGCCCATCGCTGCCCTGACCCGCGCCTCAATCCGGCCAAGTAAGGCATTGGCCTTTTGGCGCAACTCTCCCGCCGCCGAAATGTCTCTTGCCGCAGCGCAGGGCTGCAGGATTGCAGTCGGCCTTGGCGAGGCGCCGTTTTTTCGGCAGGCGACCTTCAGCATCTGGGACAGCGTGCAGGATATGAATCAATATGCCCGCAGCGGCGCCCACTTGCAGGCCATTCAGGCGGCCTTGCAGCAAGGCCACTTCGCTGAATCCATGTTCGCCCGCTTCGTTCCGGTTACAGCCCAGGGCGTATGGAAGGGAAAGGTCTTTCGCTAAATGCCCGACCCTCATGTCATCGTTGTTGGAGGCGGGATCGGCGGACTCGCCAGCGCGCTTGAGCTTTCTGCCGCCGGAGTTCGTGTCACGCTTTTAGAGCGTGCTGAAAACGTCGGTGGAAAACTCCATCAACGAATAGTCCAGGGCATGGGCATTGACTCAGGGCCTACCGTATTCACCATGCGCTGGGTTTTCGACGGACTCTTTGCGCAGGCGGGACACCGGCTTGAAGATGAACTCACCATTCGGCCGCTTCAGATTCTGGCAAGGCATGCCTGGGACCGATCCGAGACCCTTGACCTTTACGCCGACCGTCATCAGTCAGCCCTCGCAGTGGCCCGCTTTGCCGGCGCTAAAGAAGCGGCTGGATTTCTCGAATTCTGCGAACAGGCAAGCGCCGCTTACCGGGCCCTTGAGAAAGCTGCAATACGCTCCCAGCGGCCGACACTCTTTTCAATGCATCAGGATCTGGGGCTGCGGGGATTTGCGGCGCTGTGGGGCGTTGGACCATTTCAGAGTCTGTGGCAATCACTTTCGCGATATTTCAAAGATCCAAGACTGCATCAACTCTTTTCACGCTACGCGACCTACTGCGGATCCTCCCCCCTGCAGGCGCCCGCCACGCTGATGCTGATTGCTGATGTCGAGATGCAAGGGGTCTGGGCCATTGAAGGCGGCATGACCGCACTCGCACAGACTTTAGAAAAACTCATGAAACGGCATGGTGCAGAGGTACGTACGCGGGCCGATGTCGCCGCTATTTTGATGCGCGATGGCCGGGCCTGCGGTGTGCGGCTTCACGACGGAGAAACTCTAACAGCGGATGCGGTGGTGTTTAATGGTGATGTAGCGGCGCTTCGTCAGGGTGTGGTGGCGCTCTCGGATCCCGATGCCGCCCGCAAGGCCTTTGGTCCACCCTGCGATGACCTCCGACAGCGCTCATTGTCTGCACTAACCCTTTCGATACATGCACGATCGACAGGATTTCCGCTGACTTATCACAACCTATTTTTTCCCCGCGACTATGCGCCAGAATTCGAGGCCATTTTTAACCGACAACAATTACCGAATACGCCAACCGTCTATGTTTGTGCGCAAGACCGACATGATGATCAGGCGTTTTCTGGCCAAGCCGAGCGGCTTTTACTGCTGATCAACGCGCCGGCATCTGGCGATCGACACGCTTTCAACACATCGGAGACTCACGCATGCATCGATGCAGCCACCTCACTGATGAATCGCTGTGGCCTGACGCTTCACAACGACCCCGAGTCAACGGTGATCACCACGCCCACATCATTTCATCAACGCTTTCCGGCAACCGGCGGGGCACTGTATGGTCCGGCGACCCACGGCTGGATGAGCGTGTTCTCGCGCCGTGGCGCCAGCAGCCCCATACCGGGCCTTTACCTGGCGGGGGGCTCGGTGCATCCGGGCCCGGGGGTGCCGATGGCGGCACTGTCCGGCCGGTTGGCGGCCGCAACCCTGATGGGTCACCTCGGTTTGATCAG
>JAGWXV010000076.1 GCA_018969705.1 Betaproteobacteria bacterium | reverse complement strand
ACAAAGGCGATATCAAAGGCGGAACACTCACGCTCTTTACCTACAAAGATGGTAAGCGTGAAGCTCTCAAAGTAATTCAGTAAGGCGCTGCAGTTCGCGTCTGAAATATCAACGCAGCCTCGAAAAGGAGAGGGTCGGAGCGAATCCACCTTCTCCTTTTTTCTTGAATCGCGCCGCAAATGGATACCCTGATTCAACAGCTGATTAACGGCCTTGTGCTGGGCAGTGTCTATGCCCTCGTCGCCCTGGGCTACACTATGGTGTACGGCATTCTTCAGCTGATTAACTTTGCCCACGGCGATGTGCTGATGATCGGCGCGATGGTCTCGCTAACCGTGCTGGGCATTATCAAAGCGGTGGCCCCCTCGACCCCACTGGTGCTGCAGCTGGTGATCGCAACAGCAGTCGCAGTGCCGGTCTGTATGCTAATTGCCGCAGCCATTGAACGCATTGCCTATCGGCCGCTGCGCAATTCGCCACGACTGGCCCCGCTCATCACTGCAATTGGCGTATCAATTATTCTGCAGACATTAGCGATGATCATCTGGTCGCCCAATCCCCGGGTCTATCCCGATCTGCTGCCGACAACGCCATTTGAAATCGGTGGTGCCTTACTGGCCCCGAAACAATTGCTCATTCTGGTCGTAGCAACGCTCTCAATGGCGGGCCTATTGCTGCTGGTGAATAGGACCCGCCTGGGCCGCGCAATGCGGGCCGTCTCCGAGAACCCCCGAATCGCCAATCTAATGGGCGTTAATCCCGATCGCATCATTACAGCCACCTTCATGCTCGGTGCTGGGCTAGCCGCAATCGCCGGTGTGTTGGTCGCCATGAACTACAACATCGCCCAATTCACAATGGGATTTCTTCTTGGGCTAAAGGCGTTCACCGCTGCAGTGCTTGGCGGTATTGGTAATCTCGGCGGTGCTGTGGCCGGAGGACTGTTGCTCGGCATTATCGAGGCGCTCGGTGCGGGCTATATCGGAGACCTCACCGGCGGATTTTTGGGCAGCCACTATCAAGACATCTTTGCATTTGCAGTCTTGATCGTAGTGCTGATTTTCCGGCCCTCTGGTCTGCTCGGCGAGCGGGTCGCCGACCGGGCCTAATGCTCGGGGAATTGGCCAATGCACTGGGGTAATGTGACGATTCCGCTGACCCGTCGCAACGCCATTTGGGCGGCGATTGGGATTGGTGTTACGCTTCTGATTCTGCCGTTTGTGGCGGGTCTTGCCGGCAATGCATGGATTCGCATTCTGGCCTTTGCCATGCTCTACATCATGCTGGCACTCGGCCTAAACATTGTGGTGGGCTACGCCGGCCTGCTGGATTTAGGCTATATCGCCTTTTATGCCGTCGGCGCTTATATGTATGGGCTGCTCGCCTCTCCGCATTTATTTGAGCAATTCGAGTGGATTCGGCAGACCTTTCCCAATGGGCTGCACAACTCGATTTGGCTGGTCGTGCCGCTCTCGGCCTTGCTGGCCGCTTTTTTTGGCGTTTTGCTCGGGGCGCCAACCCTAAAACTGCGGGGCGACTATCTGGCCATCGTGACCCTGGGCTTTGGCGAAATCATTCGGATTTTTTTAAATAACCTCAATGCCCCCATTAACCTGACCAATGGGCCGCAGGGCTTAAGCAATATTGATCCGATAGAGATTGCCGGTGTGAGCTTAAATAAGCCGCTTCAGCTGCTCGGCCTGACTATCCCCTCGGTGCAACTTTATTACTACCTGTTTCTTGTCTTGACCGTGATCGTGATCATCATCACGGTGCGGCTTCAAGATTCCCGCGTTGGCCGGGCCTGGATTGCGATACGAGAAGATGAAATTGCCGCCAAAGCAATGGGCATCAATACTCGCAATGTCAAGCTTCTGGCCTTTGCGATGGGCGCATCATTTGGTGGGGTCTCGGGCGCGATGTTCTCCGCCTTTCAGGGCTTTGTCTCACCAGAGAGTTTCATCCTGATGGAGAGCATCGTGATTGTGGCCATGGTCGTACTGGGCGGCATGGGCTATGTGCCCGGAGTCATTCTCGGCGCGGTCTTGCTCTATGCGATTCCAGAAGCGCTGCGCTATGTGGCCCGGCCAGTCCAGGAGGCCATCTTCGGCACTGAACTTCTTGCGCCAGAGGCGCTGCGCATGCTGCTGTTTGGCTTGACAATGGTGCTGATCATGCTGTATCGGCCAACCGGCTTACTCTCTGCAAAGCGAGCGCTATGAGCCGGCCCGCGCTTTTAAAAGTCTCAGAGGCCCGCAAAGTCTTCGGTGGTCTGGTCGCGCTCGATAACGTCAGCCTATCGATTGAGGCGGGGCAAATCTACGGACTCATTGGCCCGAATGGCGCAGGCAAGACTACATTTTTTAATGTCATCACGGGCCTGTATGCGCCTGATGGCGGCAGTTTTCAGATTGAAGGCAGGCCCTATCAGCCAACTGCTGTCCATCGCGTGGCCGAGGCTGGCATTGCACGAACCTTTCAAAATATTCGGCTCTTTCCCGATATGACCGCCTTGGAAAATGTCATGGTCGGCCGCCATCTTCGGACCCATGGGCTGCATCAGGGCGTGTTCGGAGCGATCCTGCGGACACGCGCATTTCAGCAGGGTGAAGCCCGCATCCGTAGCCATGCGCGCGGGCTTTTGGACTATCTTGGAATCGGACGCTACGCCGATTCAATCGCCAAAACTCTATCCTATGGAGATCAGCGGCGGCTTGAGATCGCACGAGCACTGGCCACCGAGCCTCGGCTACTCGCTTTGGATGAGCCGGCAGCCGGTATGAATGCCACTGAAAAGAATGCGCTGCGCGAGACGCTCGAAAAAATTCGTAATGATGGAAAGACCATTCTAATCATTGAGCATGATGTGAAGCTCGTCATGGGTCTGTGTGATCGAGTCACTGTTCTCGATTACGGCAAAGTCATTGCCGAGGGTAGTCCCGCTGAAGTACAGCGCCATCCCGATGTGATTGAGGCATATCTGGGTAGCGGAGCCACGCATGGCTGACCATCGGCCGAAGGCCGCCCTCGAACTAAGAAATCTGAAGGTCCGCTATGGCGGTATTCAGGCGGTCAAAAGCGTGAGTCTTACCGTTCAGCCGGGTGAACTCGTTACACTCATTGGCGCAAATGGCG
This sequence comes from Betaproteobacteria bacterium, assembly GCA_018969705.1. Lineage (GTDB taxonomy): Bacteria > Pseudomonadota > Gammaproteobacteria > Burkholderiales > Burkholderiaceae_A > Lacustribacter. Next base: position 1,777 of record JAGWXV010000076.1, on the reverse strand, counting down.
CCGGCAAGACCACCACGCTGAAGGCCATCACCGGCCTGGTGCCGGCGGCTGAAGGCCAGGTGTTTTTCAAGGGCGAAGACATTACTTCGGCGGCGGCACATAGCCTTGCCGCGCGCGGCTTGGTGATGGTGCCCGAGGGCCGTGGCGTTTTCACGCGGTTATCGATTCAAGAAAATCTTTTAATGGGCGCCTACTGTCTGGCCGATGGCCATCACAGTACATCCACGTTCAACAAGGCGGTGATTGCAGCTTTGCTGGAGGAGCAGCTGGTGCTCTTTCCGCGCCTCAAAGAGCGGCTGCACCAGCTGGCAGGAACACTGTCGGGCGGAGAGCAGCAGATGCTGGCTATGGCCCGGGCCCTCATGGCACAGCCGGCCGTGCTGCTCTTAGATGAGCCGTCGATGGGACTCTCGCCCGTCATGGTTGAAAAAATATTCGAGGTGATTCGTGATGTATCCGCGCGGGGTGTGACGATTCTTCTGGTAGAACAGAATGCGCGGCTTGCCTTGCAGGCGGCCGACCGTGGTTATGTGATGGACTCGGGCATGATCACCACTAGCGCAGAGGCCAAGACATTGCTTGATGATTCCGCGGTGCGCGCGGCATACCTCGGCGAATAACGCTCACCTAACCCCTCGGCGTTGCGAGCACCAAAAAAAGGCCCGAAGGGGGGAGCCTTCGGGCTTCGCCTCCGGGGGCCAGGACGGGGGACGACCGTCGCAAAAAGCCCAGGAATGGAGGCAAGGGGCCGGTGAGGGAACCGTGCCCTAAACCGCTCTTCTTTGTGAGGAGCCGTATTTATAAAGTGTTACCGGCTGCTGCCTCCTGCTGCAGTTTTAATCGGACGGCTTGAGCCGCTGCGAAGTTCTGGCCAATTTTTCGCCATCTGCTCTCCCCAGAGTGGCTTGTAGGCACCTTGGTGGCAGGTCGCGCAATTTATCTTAGCGACATCCCCAGTGGGCCCGAGCCGATTGGCAGGGAAGGTCTTGGTCAGAGGCTCGATAAATTCGTTATTCAACTCGCGCACCATCCGAATGCCGTGCCACGCAACTGCGCGCTGCGGCGGACTCTCTTGCCAGTTCGAAAAGTTTCTTGAGTTATGGCAGTAGGCGCAATTTACGCCCAAGGAATCCGACATATGCATCATGAATCCGTAAGTCGCCTCAGTGGCCTGAGTCGAAGACCCATTCCCGTTAATTCCCTGTGGCAATGCTGTCTGAGAAATCTGCCGAATCCGATTATCTTTTAAGAGATATGCGCTAAAAGGATCATTAGGCAGCGAACTGTAGGCCACGCTGGGTGCGGGGGCATTCTGACCGTTGCGCTGACCGAGTAGGCCTTTGGCGAGCTTGGACTCATCGGGCTTAAACCAAATCTTTCCTGGCACAGGCTGACCACGGTGGCAGGTGTGGCAGGTAACGCCTGTCTCTGCAACGTGATTTTTCCAGGTCGCATTTAAGTGCAGGGTCATCTCGGTCATACGTCGCGCAACGACCTTGGTGTAAAGCGAATCATCAGCAAAGTTATTCAGGTTGTGGCAATAACCACAGCCCTGCTCCGGCGCGATCCACTGGGTATAGCCCACCATGAGTCGATTGAATTCCCCGACACTGAGGTTACCCAGTACCTTCACATTTTTATAAACGGCTCCGGCCCGCGGACCACTCTTATCGGCCTCGGGCAATGCCGCCGGCGGCGTATTCAATGCCTGCTGATCCGCGAGCGTTCGTGGGTTGTACACCAGCTCCATGCCGGTGCCACGAAATCCCACCTGGAC
>JAGWXV010000075.1 GCA_018969705.1 Betaproteobacteria bacterium | reverse complement strand
CCATCAAATTTCCCATCGTAATTTTTTGGTTCCCAGGCCTGGCCACCGGTCTGGCCTGGATCAAACTGTACCGGTGCATCGTTAATGATGGTGGCCGGAGAAAACCCCCTATTCAAAGCGGCCGCATAAATAAACGGCTTAAACGCAGACCCGGGCTGCCGCCAGGCCTGTGTGACACGGTTAAATTTATTGCGATTAAAGTCAAAGCCTCCTACGAGTGCGCGGACGGCGCCGGTCTGGGGATTGAGTGCCACAAAGCCGGATTCGACTTCCGGCATCTGTGTGATTTCAAAGTTGTTATCGGCCAGACGCACAATGCGAACCACTGCACCGCGCCGCAGGCGCTTTGCCGGCGGCGCTACCGACGACAGTCCGGGACTTGCAAACTTGAGTCCATCTCCAGAGATCTCAATGCGCTGGCCCCGGGCGCGGCGGACAACAACTTTTGTATCGCTGACATCAATCACAATTGCAGTGAGCAGCTCATCGCTGTCGGGCCGATCATTTAAGGCGTCTTCGATCGCATCTTCTTGGGCGTCGCGCGCGCTTGGCAGTGTGATAAATGCTTCAGGCCCACGCCAGCCTTGGCGCCGGTCGTATTCCATTAGTCCATTGCGGACTGCTTTATGCGCAGCCCGCTGCTCTTCGGCGGTGATCGTGGTGTAGACCGTCAGGCCGCGGGTATAGGCCTCTTCTTTGTATTGATCGAAGATCAGCTGGCGGACCATCTCAGCGATATAAGGGGCGCGCACTGGAAAATCATCGATTCTGCCGATGACCGTGATCTTTTCTTTTTTCGCGGCCTCGGCCTGCCGTGGGTTAATGAGGCCAAGCTTCTCCATTCGGCCGAGCACGTAATGCTGCCGTAGTGTTGCCCGCCGCATATTGGAGGCTGGGTTAAATGCCGAGGGTGCCTTAGGCAGGCCCGCGAGCATTGCGGCTTCGGCCAGTGTGATTTGTGAGATCTCTTTGCCGAAATAGGTCTGTGAGGCCGCGGCAAAACCGTAGGCCCGCTTGCCCAGATAAATTTGATTCAGGTAAAGCTCAAGAATCTGGTTCTTGGTGAGCTTGCGTTCGATTTCAGAGGCGAGCAACACCTCATAGATTTTTCTTGTGAATGTTTTTTCTGATGACAGAAAAAAGTTTCTCGCGACCTGCATGGTGATGGTGCTGGCCCCCTGGGATTTGCTGCCGGAGAACACGTTGGCGACCATGGCACGGGCAATGCCGAGAAAATCAATGCCACGGTGCTGAAAGAAGGAGTCGTCTTCGGCGGCGAGAATGGCCTGCACCAGGACCTTGGGCACATCGGGCAGCCGCACCAGGCTGCGACGCTCTTCGCCAAACTCACCGATCAGCACGCCATCGGCCGTCAGGACACGCAGCGGCATTTTCGGCTGGTAATCCGCCACGGCATTAATTGGCGGCAGTCGGGGGGTAGCCAGGGCGATCACCAGCAGGCCGATGGCCACGACTGCCACCAATGCCGCAAGAAGAATTCCGAGCCAACGCAGGACCACACCCATAAGCGTAAGTGTATCGCCTGCTAGACTGCATTCCATGCGAAACATCGTGTTTATTGGCCTGATGGGCGCTGGAAAAACCACCGTGGGTAAGCGGCTGGCCAAGCGCCATGGGCTGCCGTTTCTGGATACGGATCAGGAAATTGAGCGGCGCTGTGGCGCGAGTGTCTCGACCATTTTCGATCTGGAGGGCGAGGCCGGCTTTCGCCGGCGTGAAACAAAAATGATTGCGGAGGCGATGGCCCTTCAGGACACCGTGGTGACCACGGGCGGCGGCGCGATTTTGTCGGAAGAAAATCGCAAGGTCCTTAGCCAAGGATTTGTGATCTATCTGGATGCACAGCCGCAGCATCTCTGGACCCGCCTAAAGCTCGACACCAGCCGGCCGCTGTTAAGACAATCCCCCGATCCGCGGGCCACACTGGAGGCACTTTACCGGGATCGTGATTCCCTTTATCGCTCAATTGCGAATCTGGTTGTTCCCACGACTCGTGCATCGGTGACTGTCGTGATGCGTGCGATTGAGCAGGGCCTTAGTGATGCAGGATATTTCCATCATGAAAATGCTTAAGGTGTCACTGGGTGATCGGAGTTATCCGATTTGGATCGGATCAGGCGTCAATCGTCTACAGTCGTGTTGGCAGGAGGCGTTGGCGCCAGGCCGTGTTGCCCTTGTTACCAATGATTGCGTTGGCCCCCTGTATGCCGAGGCAATCGCGCAGCAGCTGCGCGAGTGGAAATTTTCAGTCGTGGTAATTCAGCTGCCGGATGGTGAGCAGACCAAAGACTGGCAGCATCTGAATCTGATTTTTGATCAGCTGATGGCCCATCGATTTGAGCGTGGCGAGACACTCGTGGCACTCGGCGGTGGCGTCATCGGTGATATGGCAGGCTTTGCAGCGGCCTGCTATCAGCGCGGGATGCGATTTGTTCAGGTACCGACGACGCTGCTCGCACAGGTGGATTCATCGGTTGGCGGAAAGACCGCAATCAACCACCCGCTGGGAAAAAATATGATCGGTGCTTTTTATCAGCCTGCCGCAGTGCTGATTGACACCGACACACTGGCCACCTTAGCCCCTCGCGAGTTCAGCGCTGGTCTTGCGGAAGTCATCAAGTATGGCTGTATTTTGGATGCTGAATTTTTTTCTTGGCTTGAGCAATCCATTGATGCTTTGCTTGCACGCGATCCTGCTGCACTGACGACTGCCATTACGCGCTCCTGCGAACTGAAGGCCCAGGTCGTAGCGGCCGATGAGCGCGAGTCAGGCCTGCGGGCGATTTTGAATTTTGGCCATACCTTTGGCCATGCGATCGAGGCGGGTTTAGGCTACGGGTCTTGGCTGCACGGTGAGGCGGTCGGTTGCGGCATGGTCTTGGCAGCCGATCTCTCGCACCGGCTCGGCGGCATTACTGCGGAGCAGCAGCAGCGTATTGTGCGGCTGGTGGCCCGTGCGGGCCTTCCCGTTGCACCGCCGAAATGGCCCGCGGCCCGTTATCTTGACCTGATGTCGCATGACAAAAAGGCCCAGTCCGGCCGAATTCGTTATGTGGTGCTGCGCAGCATGGGTGCTGCAGAGACCTCGGCGGTCGAATCGGAACTGATCACTAAGGTGATAGAAAAAGCGATTGCATCAGGGTCAGACTCAGGCGCATGATGTAAACGATTAGTGCCCAAGAGGAAGCCATGGCGCGACAGGCCCGTGATGCACGTCCCGGAAGAACCTATCACTTGGTTCAGCGTGGGCATGATCGTGCCGAGATTTTTCGGGATGATCAGGATCGCAAGTCTTACCTTGAATCCTTTCTTCAGGCCTCGGTAAGTTTTAGCCTGCGCGTGCATGCATTTTGTTTGTTAAAAAGCGAGGCCCACTGGCTGGTCACGCCACAGCGTGCGGATGCCATGGCCGATGTCGTTCAGCAGGTCGGCCGCAGCTATGTTCGGCGATTTAATTCTCGGTGGTCGCGGCAAGGCACGCTCTGGGAGGGCCGCTACCGGGCCTATTGGATTGATGAGCCAGCCTTTGGACTCTTGGTGCAGCGGGCTATCGAATGTCTTCCTGCGCGTGAGGGCCTGTGCAGCCGGCCCGCGGATTGGGCCTGGTCAAGCCTAGCCAGCCACCTTGGGCAGATGCCTGAGCCACGGCTGACAGCACTTCCGACCTATTGGTCAATGGGCAATACGCCCTTTGAGCGGGAGGCCAAATATTCCGGGGTCTTCGATCAGGCCTTGGCCGAAGATATTTGGGAAAACATCCGACGCGGGCTGGCCAGTGGCCGACCATGGGCCACCGAGCAGTTGATGGCCAGTCTTTCGGCAGAGGAGCGGGCCCGATGGGTCCGCAGGCCAAGGGGAAGGCCGTCTAAGGGTGACGGAGAGTCCTAACAAATTTATATGTCCCTTATTTTTATTCAAGATTGACACAGGCCTTTTTAAATTATGGTCTGACCCCAAATAAAATTCAGTTTTTACAAGGCTTTAAGAGCGATTTTTTCTTGATGTGATGGCGGCCCCGCGGCTATAGTTGTCGGCCCGAAAACTTATCGCCGCGCATCATGATCTCCGCCCAAGGCCTCTACGACCCCCGAAACGAACACGACTCCTGCGGCGTTGGTTTTGTCGCCCACATCAAGGGCAGCAAATCCCACGAGATCGTCAGCCAGGGCCTCCTGATCCTTCGCAACCTTGATCATCGAGGCGCTGTTGGTGCCGATGCGTTGATGGGCGATGGCGCGGGCATTCTGATTCAGATTCCCGATGCATATTTCCGAGAGGAAATGACTAAGCAGGGCGTGGCCCTGCCGCCGCCGGGTGAGTATGGCGTCGGCCAGGTGTTTTTGCCGAAAGAGAGCGCCTCTCGGCTGGCCTGTGAACAGGAATTAGAGCGCGCCGTTCGCGCGGAAGGCCAGGTGGTGTTGGGCTGGCGTGACGTGCCTACCAATCGTGATATGCCGATGTCGCCCCGCGTGCGCGATAAAGAGCCCGTGATGCGGCAGATCTTTATCGGGCGTGGCGCCGATGTGATTGTGCAAGATGCGTTGGAGCGCAAGCTCTACGTGATACGCAAGACCGCCTCAAGTGCGATTCAGCGACTTCGACTCACGCACAGCCAAGAGTATTACGTGCCCAGCATGTCGAGCCGCACGATCGTCTACAAGGGGCTGCTGCTCGCCGATCAAGTCGGCGACTATTACCTGGATCTTCAGGATCCACGCTGCACTTCGGCCCTGGCCTTGGTCCACCAGCGTTTCTCCACTAACACCTTCCCGCAGTGGTCACTGGCCCACCCTTATCGAATGGTGGCCCATAACGGTGAGATCAATACCGTCAAGGGCAATTACAACTGGATGCGGGCCCGCGAGGGTGTGATGAGCTCGCCTGTGCTGGGCGCGGATTTGCA
>JAGWXV010000074.1 GCA_018969705.1 Betaproteobacteria bacterium | reverse complement strand
TATGCCCAGATGTTGCGTGCGGGCGGCCTGAGCGCCTCTGTTTTTGAGCCCACTGCGATTGCCGACGCCTGTATCGAATCCGGTCAACGCACTGTGGCGATTGTTCTGAATGCGAATCGGTCCGCACGGGAGGTGGATGCCTTTGTTCGGGCGGACATTCCTGTGATGCTGGTGATGACCGGAACCGACATTTATGGCGCCCTCAGGCCAGAACAGCAGGGGTCTGCCCAATATCTGCAGGCGGAGTCCGCCTTAAAAAGTGCCGCTTTAATCGTTACGCTTCAGGATGAGGCAAGCGACGAGATTCGATCGCGCTGGCCCGCACTGGCCGATCGGGTACACACACTGATGCAGACCTCGCCAGTTCGGAAGCCGTTCGCGCCGCAGGTGACACTGCAAAGCAAAACCGTACGATTTTTAATTGCCGCCCATATTCGCGAAGAAAAAGATCCGCGGACCGCGTTTTTTGCATTTCATCGCGCCTTTCCAGAGGGCTGGGCGCGCCGCTGGGATGGCAGCCGCGTGCCCGTCCGATTGATTCATGTCGGCAGCCACCGGGATCGGGCGCTTGCACAAGAGATGTTGCAGCTCTCTGGGCAGTTCCCAGGCATCCTTTTAGAGGGGCCTTTGACCCACGCCCAGACCATGCGGCGGATGACCCACGTGCATTGTTTGATTCAGCCCTCGGTCTCCGAGGGTGGGGCCCTTGTGGTGGCAGAGGCGGTGGGCTGCCGGCTGCCGGTGATTGCCTCTGATATTGCTGCCCACCGGGCACAACTGGGCAAGCAGGATCCGGGCTTATTTCCTACTGGCGATGTGCAGGCTCTCGCATCTCGGCTGAGCGAATTTGTCAGCAAGGAAGAATTTTTTACGCAGCTGCGGTCGCATCAGCTGGCGGTCGCAGCAACCTTGACCTCGCCAGCGCAAGAGCGCGATGAATTGGTTAGACTCGTGCGGCGCTTGGCAGAGTTTTTACCGAAAGAGTCCTCATGAACGCCCCCGAATCCACACCCGCTCCACGACTGACCTCACTTGCCCATGGGGGAGGCTGTGGCTGCAAGATTGCTCCGGCAATTCTTTCGCAGATTCTGGCCAAAATGCCGGCGGGGGTGATGCCCAAAGAACTGCTGGTCGGCACGGAGACCAGCGATGACGCGGCGGTGTGGCGGCTCAATGACCAGCAGGCCTTGGTTGCCACGACTGATTTTTTTATGCCGGTGGTGGATGACCCCAGAGATTTTGGAGCCATTGCGGCAACCAATGCCATTTCCGATATTTACGCCATGGGCGCACAGCCGATTCTCGCACTGGCCTTGGTTGGCATGCCCGTTAGCGTGCTGCCACCCGAAACCGTTGCTGAAATCCTGCGCGGCGGACAGCAGGTCTGTCAGGCGGCAGGGATTCCAATTGCAGGCGGCCATACGATTGATTCGGTCGAGCCGATTTATGGCTTGGTGGTGCTGGGCTTAGCCCACCCGGATCATATTCGGCGCAATCGGGATGCACGCACTGGCGATGTATTGATTCTTGGTAAAGGGCTTGGTGTCGGCGTGTATTCCGCGGCATTTAAAAAGGAGGCGCTCTCCGCAGCCCTTTATCAGGAGATGATTGCCTCGACCACCCAACTCAATACTGTAGGCGCAGTGCTGGGTAAGGATCCAGCCGTTCATGCGCTGACCGACATTACAGGTTTTGGGCTCGCCGGCCACATTCTGGAGATTGCGCGTGGCTCTGGCCTTGACGCAAAGATTACGTTTTCGGTGTTGCCCGTGCTGCCCGGTGTGAAGGAGCTGATTGCCTCGGGACACTTTACCGGCGCATCGGATCGCAACTGGGAGAGTTATGGCACGGACATCAAACTTGCTGATGGTGCTGGCGCTGAGCAGCGGATTTTGGTCACAGATCCGCAGACCAGTGGCGGCCTATTGGCCTGTGTTGCGCCTGAGGCCGTTGATCGTGTTCTAGCTGCTTTTCGGCAGGCGGGGTTCCAGCGGGCCGCTGCGATCGGGGTGATGACGGATCGCGAGTCGGAGCGCTCTCGGGTTCAGTTTGTGGGCTAAGACGGAAATACAGCGATGAAGGCTTATCACGACTTAATGCGTCATGTGCTCGAAAAGGGCGCGCCCAAGACTGATCGCACCGGCACCGGGACCCGTTCGGTTTTCGGCTGGCAGATGCGTTTTGATCTCGGCGATGGTTTTCCTTTGGTGACCACTAAAAAACTTCACACCAAATCCATTATTCATGAGCTGCTCTGGTTTCTTACGGGCTCATCCAATGTGCGGCCATTGCAAGAGCGTGGCGTCACCATCTGGGATGAGTGGGCTCGCGAAGACGGCGACCTTGGGCCAGTGTATGGCCGGCAGTGGCGGTCCTGGCCTGCCCCGTCGCCCGATCATCCGGATGCCGTGATTGACCAGATCTCGCAGCTGATGCGGGATTTAAAAACAACGCCCGATTCGCGCCGGCTGATTGTGTCGGCGTGGAATGTCGCACAGATTCCGCAGATGGCGCTCGCACCCTGCCATGCCTTGTTTCAGTTTTATGTGGCGGAGGGCCGCCTGTCATGCCAGCTCTATCAGCGCAGCGCTGATATTTTTCTGGGTGTACCGTTCAATATTGCCAGCTACGCGCTGCTGACCCACATGGTGGCGCAGCAGGCGGATCTATTGCCGGGTGATTTCATCTGGACAGGAGGGGATTGCCACCTGTATTCGAATCATCTCGATCAGGCCCGCGAGCAACTTTCCCGAGAACCCTATCCACTGCCGCAGCTGGCGATCAAGCGTCGGCCGCCATCGATCTTTGATTATCAGTTTGAAGACTTTGAGATCGTTGGCTATCAGTCGCATCCGCATATCAAAGCGCCAGTTGCCGTCTGATGGCAGCACTGATTCTCCTAGCGGCGATTGGCCATCAGCGCGTCATTGGGCGTGATAATCAATTACCTTGGCATCTGCCTGAGGACTTAAAGCACTTCAAAGCATTGACGACCGGCCAAGTAGTGGTTATGGGCCGCAAGACTTTCGAGTCGATTTGCGATCGGCTTGGCCGGCCGCTGCCGCATCGGCACTCGGTGGTGTTGACCCGTGATCATCAATGGCGCCCCACCTGGTCAGGTGATGCGCTGGGATCTGAAGTCTCGGTGATTCACCGGCTCGAAGCACTGGCCTCAATCGACGCGCCGTCACTTTATGTCATTGGCGGAGCAGAGATCTATGCACTCACGCTGCCTCAGGCAGCGGCTATGGAGATCACGGAAGTTGATCTTGATGTTGCAGGAGACGCTTTTTTTCCCGAGTTTGATCCGAATCAGTGGCAGATGACTGCTGGACCATGGCAGCGCAGCGAGTCTGCAGGCCATCGCTATCGGTTCGTGCGCTACAGTAAGGCGATACCGGCCTGATTAATTTGGAAATCCCCATGTTGCGAGTGTCGTTGTTGATTGCTGGAGTTGTGTTAGTGGTGGCAGGCTGCGGAAAGCCGCCTGAGTCCGCGCCAGCTCCGCGGACTGTGAAAGTCTTCACAGTGGGCCAGTCCGTTGAATCCGACCCTTCGGCAGATGCAGTCACCATGCCTTCTGCAATTGCGCGCGATCCGGCTGCGCTGGCGTTTGATGCGGGCGGCCGGGTCATGGCGGTGATGGTGGCAGTAGGGGATGAAGTCCGATCTGGCCAGGCGCTGGCCCGACTGGATCCGCGGGATCTGGCCTTAAGCGAGTCCTCTGCAAAAGTTCAGTTCGATGCCGCCCAGGCAGAGTTAGAGTTTGCCGAAAGCGATTTCCGTCGCTATGCGGATTTACATGCCAAGGGATTTATTTCAAAGGCCGAGCTCGATCGGCGTCGGGCCCAGCTGCAGGTGGCGAGGGCCCGTTTTGAGTCAACAGCCGATCAGCTTGGTTTTATTACGCTGCGTGCCATTGAGCCTGGTGTGGTCCAGTCGGTATTGATCCGATCGGGATCGGCCGTGCAGCCCCGGCAGGTTGCGGTGATGTTAAAAGTGTCAGGCATAAAGCAGGCACGACCCTCTGGCGCACGAGCTGCTGGGATATTGATTCCATTGTCATCGCTGATCGATGGAAAAGCGGTTTATAAGATTGTCAATCAGGCCGATGGCAGTCTTCGGCTCTCGCGGGTTGAAGTAAGCCTCGGGCAGGTCTCCGAGCAGTCCGCGGAAGTCCGGCAAGGCCTGAGCCGCGGCGATCGTATTGTTGCAGCCGGCACACACCTGCTTGCCGATGGTGAGTCCGTTCGGATTTTCAATCCTTAATTTCTAAACGCCAGCAGCTGCATGTTTCGCGAGCACTTTAATTTATCGCGTTGGGCGATCGAGCATCCCGCCTTGGTCCGTTATCTGATGGTCGTACTGCTGTTGATGGGCATCGGCGCTTATTTTCAGCTCGGGCAGGATGAAGATCCGCCGTTTACATTTCGCGCGATGGTCATTCGTGCGGCCTGGCCGGGTGCGACCGCTAAGCAAGTCGCTGAGCAGGTTACCGATCGGCTGGAGCGGACGCTTCAAGAGGTGCCTTACGCAGACAAGATTCGCAGTTACTCGCGGCCTGGCGAATCACTGATTATTTTTCAGCTCAAGGATACTTCGCCGCCTTCTGAGGTCAGTCAGATCTGGTACACGGTTCGAAAAAAGATCGGTGATGCCCGGGCCAGTCTGCCCGCGGGCGTGCAGGGCCCATTTTTTAATGATGAATTTGGCGATACGTTTGGTGTCATCTATGCGATGTCGGCTCCTGGATATGCAGCCCGCGATATCCGAGATTTTTCTAATCAGGTCAGACAAGAGTTGTTGCGGACTGAGGATGTCGGAAAAGTTGAGATCTATGGACTTCAGGAAGAGCGGGTCTATATCGAATTGTCGCGGCGCCGGCTTGCGCAGTATCAGCTCACCGTTGCCCAGGTCGCCAATCAGATTGGTGCACAAAACGCGATTGAATCTGGCGGCACGCTGTCGACCGATCAGCGTGATCTCACCCTGCG
>JAGWXV010000073.1 GCA_018969705.1 Betaproteobacteria bacterium | reverse complement strand
CGGGAGTGGGTTTGATTGGCTGAGCCAAGACCTCTGTATAGCCCAGAAGAACGCCGTCGTCGGGATCAAACGCCTTGGACTGTCGTTCAAGGAATTCTTGCGCCCGTGCAGTTTGTGGTCTTCTTGGTGAGCACTGCCCTGGTGGTTCGATTTCTCCTGACCGGCCATGGCGAGGACCTCGCAACGGCCTCGATCGTGCTGAAGACCTTGCTGCTCTACACGATCATGGTGACAGGCTCGATCTGGGAAAAGGTGGTGTTTGGCAAGTATCTATTTGCGCCGGCCTTTTTCTGGGAGGACGTCTTCAGCATGCTGGTGCTCGCCTTGCACACCGCCTATCTGATTGGGCTTCTCGGCGGCATGCTGCCCGTAACCGAGTTGATGCTTTTGGCGTTGGCGGCCTATCTGGCGTACGTGATCAATGCGATTCAGTTCTTACTGAAGCTTCGTGCTGCCCGACTGCAGCGGGCCCAGCAGGCCATCCCCGAAGGGCTCACCGCATGAACAAAAGCATCATGATGCGGCCGGTCCAGACACAGTTCCCCACTTCTGGCGGCTGCACCGATTCACCCGTGCTGCGCGAGCGCGGCCAACGCGAAGTCTTTTGCGGACTGACGGGAATCATCTGGCTGCATCGAAAAATTCAAGACGCATTCTTTTTAGTGGTCGGCTCACGGACCTGCGCCCACCTTATTCAGTCGGCAGCCGGAGTGATGATCTTTGCAGAGCCACGGTTTGCGACAGCAATCATTGATGATCGAGATCTCGCTGGCTTGGCAGACGCCAATGAAGAGCTCGATCGTGTGGTGTCGCGTCTACTGGAGCGTCGGCCCGATATTCGGATGCTCTTTCTGGTGGGCTCCTGCCCTTCTGAGGTGATCAAACTCGATCTGTCGCGTGCCGCAGAGCGTCTCTCGCAGCGCTTCTCGCCGAGCGTGCGGGTGATTAATTATTCTGGCAGCGGTATCGAGACCACGTTTACTCAAGGCGAAGATGCATGCCTTGCCGCACTGGTGCCAAAGCTGCCCGCAGCCGATGTAGCCGCCGGCCCAAGCCTTTTGGTGGTGGGCACGCTTGCTGATGTTGTTGAAGATCAGTTTGCACGATTCTTTAAGGCGATGGGCATTGGCCCAGTTGCCTTTTTGCCTGCGCGCCGATCGACCGAGCTTGCCGCCATTGGTACCAATACACGCTTTATTCTTGTTCAGCCATTTTTAGGCGATACCGCGCGGGCCCTTGAGGCCCGCGGTGCGCAACGCATTACGGCGCCATTTCCTCTGGGCGCAGAGGGCACCACGATGTGGCTGTCGGCGATTGCCCAGGCCTGGGGGGTGGATGCGGATCATTTCGAGCAGACCGTTCGGCCTGCGCGTGATCGCGCAGCCCTTGCCTTAGCGCGGCAGCGCGAGCGACTGTCAGGCAAAAAGATTTTCTTCTTCCCGGATTCGCAGCTTGAAGTCCCGCTTGCGCGATTCCTTTCCCGAGAGCTTGGCATGCAACTCACCGAGGTGGGGTCCCCCTATCTGCATCGTCAGCATCTTGCCGCTGAGTTGGCCATGCTGCCAGCGGGTACTACGTTGTCGGAAGGCCAGGATGTCGAGCAACAGCTGGACCGCTGCCGGGCCCAGCAGCCGGATCTTGTGGTCTGCGGCCTGGGGCTCGCTAATCCGCTTGAAGATGAAGGCTTTGCAACGAAGTGGTCAATTGAGTTGGTATTTAGCCCGATTCAGGGCTACGACCAGGCGGCTGATCTTGCTGAGCTTTTTGAGCGGCCACTGCGTCGCCGCGCGCTGATTGCAGAGAAGGCGGCATGCGCATGATCGCGAAAAGGCGGCGCAGATGAAGCTGACACTCTGGACCTATGAGGGCCCACCCCATGTTGGCGCCATGCGTATCGCCACAGCGATGCGCGATGTGCACTATGTATTGCATGCCCCGCAGGGGGATACCTATGCGGATCTGCTGTTCACGATGATTGAGCGGCTGCCCCGTCGGCCCCCGGTGACTTACACCACATTTCAGGCGCGTGATCTTGGCAAAGACACCGCCGATTTATTCAAGCAGTCAGTCCAGGCAGCTTACGATCGATTTCGTCCCGCCGCGATGATGGTGGGAGCCTCCTGCACGGCGGAATTGATCCAAGATGATCCTGGCGGCCTTGCCGCTTCGATGGATCTGCCAATTCCAGTGATCCCATTGGAATTACCGTCGTATCAACGAAAAGAAAATTGGGGCGCCGCCGAAACGTTTTATCAAATGGTGCGGGCGATGTGCCGCAATGCAAAGCCAGCCCGCCGGGCCTCAGTGCGGCCCCGCTGCAATATTCTCGGGCCGACTGCCTTGGGCTTTCGGCATCGCGATGATGTCACCGAAATCTCGAGACTGCTGGACCAGATTGGAATTGATGTCGCAGTCGTAGCGCCCTTAAATGCGACGCCGACTGACCTTGCGGCATTAATCAATGCTGATTTCAATGTTCTGCTGTATCCCGAGACCGGCAGCACCGCGGCGGCCTGGCTAGAGCGTGAGTTCGGAATGAAGTTCACACGCACAGTACCGATCGGTGTGAATGCAACCCATGAATTCATTCGTGAGGCCTGTGACCTGGCGCGCATTGATCCGCCGGCCTCGGCCGCCGCGACCTTGCGTGCCCGCTGGTATGCACGTTCTGTTGATTCCACCTATCTCACCGGCAAGCGGGTCTTCATCTTCGGAGATGCGACCCATGCGATCGCCGCTGCCCGAATTGCTGCTGAAGAAATGGGCTTTGCGGTGGTCGGACTGGGCACCTATAGCCGCGAATTTGCCCGCGAGATTCGCGAGGCTGCTAAGCGCTATGGTGTTGAGCCCCTGATCACCGATGACTATCTCGAGGTCGAGCAGCAGATTATGGAGTTGCAGCCTGAGCTGGTCTTGGGCTCTCAGATGGAGCGGCATATCGCCAAACGGCTATCGATTCCGTGCGCCGTGATTTCAGCGCCGATTCATGTTCAAGATTTTCCCGCCCGCTATTCACCCCAGATGGGGTTTGAGGGCGCCAATGTGATGTTCGACACCTGGATCCATCCGTTAATGATGGGCCTGGAAGAGCATCTGATTCATATGTTCCGCGAGGACTTTGAATTCCATGATGGTGCTGCGCCCTCGCACTTAGGGCACGCTGCGCCTGCCGCCACGGCGGCGCAGCCGCGGGCCAATGCCCGGCCAGTGCAAGAGAATCCTATTCAGGAGGCGGCTGCAGTGCGCATACCGGAGCTTGCCGAAGTCACAGCGGGCGCAGTCAGCGGATCGAACGCTGCCGAATCCACCTGGGCGGCCGACGCCTTACAAGAGCTCAACAAGATTCCGTTTTTTGTTCGCGGCAAGGCCCGACGCAATACCGAGCGATTTGCAGTCGAGCGTGGCGTTAATCCCATCACCGTGGAAACTCTCTACGATGCCAAAGCCCACTTCAGCCGCTAAGTCATCGGGCGGACCTGCCGTGGCCAGCCCCATTCGGGTGGCGATCGTCACGATGGATACCCATCTGGCAACGGCAACCGCCCGTGCCCGCGCACGACTCATGCGGCAGCTGCCTGGCCTGCGCCTCACCATGTTTGCGGCCTCCGAGTGGGCCAACGATGATCAGTTGTTGGGCAATTGCATTGCAGAGATCGGGCAGGCCGATATTGTGGTGGTGACCATGCTCTTTCTCGAGGAGCATTTCCTGCCGATTCTTCCCGCGCTGCAGGCGCGGCGGGCGCAATGTGACGCAATGGTCTGTGCGATGTCGGCAGCCGAGGTGGTGCGTCTGACACGAATCGGCAAGTTTGATATGGGCAAGCCCGCCTCGGGCCTGTCGGCCTTACTAAAACGCCTGCGTGGCAATAAAGACAAGACTTCAACAGGCGGTCAGGCGCAGATGAAGATGCTGCGTCGTGTGCCAAAACTGCTGCGCTTTATCCCCGGAACCGCCCAGGACGTACGTTCGTATTTTCTTGCCCTTCAGTATTGGCTCGGTGGCTCCGAGGAAAACATGCTGAATATGGTGCGATTTCTTGTGAATCGCTACGCCAGCGGGCCCCGAGAAGCGTTGCGCGGTGCGGATGATCCTCCACTTCCGATTGAGTATCCCGAACTCGGTGTTTATCACCCAAAGATGAAGTCCCGCATGTCGGATTGTTCGGTCGATCTTCCGACGGTGGTGGCCCAGTCCGATGCCAAGGGCCGGGTGGGCCTGCTGCTGCTGCGCTCGTATCTGCTGTCGGGAAATAGTGGCCACTACGATGGCGTTATCCGTGCAATGGAGGAGCGTGGCCTGCAGGTCGTGCCTGCTTTTGCTGCGGGCTTGGATGCCCGGCCGGCCATTGAACAGTTTTTTATTGAGGATGGTCAGCCGACGGTGGATGCAGTCGTTTCGCTCTCCGGTTTTTCTTTAGTCGGCGGTCCTGCTTATAACGATGCGAAAGCAGCAGAGGAAATTCTCGCCAGGCTTGATGTGCCCTATCTTGCGGCCCATCCGGTGGAGTTTCAATCACTCGATCAGTGGGGAGGGTCGGAGCGCGGTCTGCTTCCTGTCGAGAGCACCATCATGGTAGCCATCCCTGAATTGGATGGCGCCACTGCTCCAATGGTGTTTGGTGGCCGCGCTGGCCAGCCCGGAACTGTCTGTCAAGGCTGCGCGGACCACTGTGCCTTTACGGCCGCGCATAACGCACAAGATATGCACACCTGTGGTGAGCGTGCGCGCATGCTGTCAGCACGTGTTTTGCGCTTAATCGAATTGCGCCGTGCAGAGCGGGCCAAGCGCCGTGTTGCGATCGTGCTCTTTAACTTTCCGCCGAATGCAGGCAATACCGGGACCGCGGCTTATCTCTCGGTATTTGAGTCGCTTTTCAATGTGCTGCGTGCGATGCGCGATCAGGGCTACACCATCGAGATGCCCAATACGGTGGATGAACTGCGCGATAGCATCATCCATGGCAATCGTGAGCAGTACGGCAGCGATGCGAATGTGCATACCCTGATTGCGGCCGATGACCACGTGCGACAAGAGCCCTGGCTTGCCGAAATCGAGGCGGCCTGGGGCCC
>JAGWXV010000008.1 GCA_018969705.1 Betaproteobacteria bacterium | reverse complement strand
GCTCTGGCCGAAATTTTTTTCCGCACCATGAGCCCACGATCACATCGGGTGCCCGATCAATCACGGTTTTGGGGTCCTGGATAATGCGGTCCTTGCCAAGGCTGCAGGCCGAGAGCTCCTGAAAACAATCCTGGCCGCCAGCGATTTCAATGAGCTCAGACACCCAGCGAATGGCAGACATCATGGGGCTATTCCACTCCTCGAAGTAGACCTTGGGCTTGGGCCCACTGGCTGCCGAAAGTGCTGCTCGGTTGAGCCGATCCGCAAGACGACTGATGAGCGCATCGGCTTTTTTTTGCGCGCCGACGATACGGCCCACCATCGCAATCATCTCGAGGATTTCTTGAACACTGCGGTGATTCAGGATGTGAACGGCAACGCCCCGACGGGCGAGATCGGCGGCGATCTCGGCCTGCAGATCGGAGAACGCAAACACCAAGTCCGGCTTGAGCTCCAAAATCCGATCAATCTTTGCTGAGGTAAATGCGCTGACTTTCGGCTTTTC
This sequence comes from Betaproteobacteria bacterium, assembly GCA_018969705.1. GTDB lineage: Bacteria > Pseudomonadota > Gammaproteobacteria > Burkholderiales > Burkholderiaceae_A > Lacustribacter. The sequence goes on along the minus strand of JAGWXV010000008.1, from coordinate 28,221 downwards.
GCGTCGGGCCTGTGCCGGTCGAACCGTAAAGCCCGAGATCCCCACGATCCGGTCCTGCTCTCCCAGGAGGTACAGCGTCTCGGTGGTTTCCTCGGTAAGGCAGACGATACGTTGTGGGCCGCGGGGTAAGGCGATCATGTATTCACCGATTCAGCCTGCGGCCTGGCCCGAGAAAATAACGGCGAGACCAATACAACAATGCCGATCGCCGCCAGGACATGCTTCAGTGTGTGGCCTGAAACCAGCGCTAACGAGAGTTCAAAAATCATGCTGTCGAGCAGCTCTGCAAGCTTCGCTAGCCCATAAAAAAGCAAAAGCCCTGAAAAGTTAAGGCCACGAATATGCAGCGATGGCCGCCAGCAAAATACCGCGATCATTGCGACGCCACCGAACTGCAGCACTGCATACGGCGTTAGATTCCCTGAGGCAATCCAGACCCAGACTGTCAGTGGCCCGAGAAACAAAAAACCAGCTACAACTCCAAAGGCGAGTCGCACTGAGACGCGATCTGCAACCAATAAGCCGAGCGCGGCCGCAAAAGACAGTGACATAGCGAGTCGATCAATGGCCAGCCGCGAATCATTCGGCGCAAGGTGATAGAACATGCTGGCCAAGCCCGTGAGCAGCACGCCGATTAGCAATAGGGAGACCAGCCGAAGTACTAGAGGGTTCGACGCATGGCCTCGATAACCCGCCAGCCGCCAAAGCCCCCATAAGCCAGCAACGAGAAAGGCTAGGTTACTGAGGGTATCCGCGGCATTGGGAACCACACCCCAGGGGCGCTGATCAGCAAACTCGTGGTAGTTCTGATCCTGGGCGATTGGTGGCAAGAACAATGCGCAGCCAATGAGCAGGCAAACACAGACAATAAAAATTTTTTCAGGCCAGTCCCTCATGAGGGGATTATGGGCCGCCTTGCTGGCCCACTGAATCAGGCCGCTCTAATTCAGAGCCACTGTTCCTTCACAGCCACCACCATCAGCATGAGCACTGATAGTCCGAGATAAATTTTTCCGGCGTTATCGTTAAGAAATCGAACGGCAACATCTTCGAGCGTACGATTTCTGCGTGGGGACCACTGGGCTTGGGGCTGCATCATGGGGGACCTCCGGTTTGGGGATGATTCTCGGGTTCGGAACGCCGCTGGGTGCGCCAGCAGCCAGTCAATTAGGCAGGGGCCCTTCCCAATTGTCAATCTGTATTTACAGACTAAATGTAAATTTTATCTATCGCGGCACGGCAGACGCACCGGCCCGCCGCTCGATTTTCAGAATCCAGAGATGCAGCGCAAGGCCGATTGCCGTAAAAAACAGCATCAATAAGCTGGCATTCATTGCCCCCTCGTGGGAGACCAACCCCACCGAAAAGCCGCCTACGGCGCCCACCCACTGCTGCATCAGCCCCGCCATGCCGGCGGCGGCGCCAGCGAGCGCCGGATTTAGGCCCACTGTTGCGGTCAGGGTTGGCGGCACCATCAGTCCATGGCCGAGGCCAACAAACATCACCGGCAAGGCGAAGGCCAAGGCGGAGTCCCAGCCCAACGCGCTTAAGGCCCACATCAAGACCACACCCACAATTGATAGCCCCTGACCAATCCACATGATGCTGGGTTCGCCTACGGAGCGGACCAATCGGCTGGTTAGAAAATTGCCCAAGATATAAAAAATGGGACCGGCCATGATGTACCAGCCCACGCCAGCTGGCCCTACGTCATAACTTTTTAAAACGCTCGGCGCGCCACTGAGAAAAACGTAAAACACGGCCGTAGTCGACCCTAAGAGCGTGACGTAGGCCAGGAATCCGGGCTGGCGCAGCAGTGTTGTATACGCAGTCAACATCTCCAGAATCCAATACTGGCGATCTGCCGCCTTTGTCCTCTGGTTTTTGGGTAGCAGTCTCATAGCGGTGATTAACAGCACCAATGACAGCACTGCCATCAGCACAAAGTTCGCCCGCCAGCCGAGCCACTCATGGATTGCGCCCCCGATGACCGTGCCCAGTGGCGGCGTAACACCGAGCGCCATGCCAACAAATGCCATCACGCGCGTGCGATCCGATCCGCTAAAGAGATCCTGCACAAGCGCACGACCTATCGCGATGCCGGCAGCGCTTCCTGCGCCTTGGATGGCCCTGGCAACGGTGAGCATGACAATGTCATTGGCAAGTGCCGCAAGCACTGCGCCGATCGCTGCACAACACAGGCCAGTCAGCAGCACTGGCCGGCGGCCGAAACGATCCGACAGCGGACCGTATAAAAGCTGCAGCCCGCCATAGGTCATCACATAGACGCTGAACGTTAACTGCACCGCGGGCTGGCTGGCATTAAAAATCTCACCCCAGTCCTGCATTGAGGGCAGGCAAATCGTCATGGCCATGAGGCCAAAAGCGATCTGCACCAGCAGATTGGCGATCCGTACGCCTCTTCCCTCAGCGGAACTCAAGCCACCGGCCTTCGTCTGAAGGCAAGACCCGATCTCATCTGGGTAAAACGCCGCTCAAAGCTGAAGGCCCGCCTTTCCCTTTAGCTTAAGAATCTGGCGGGCATCCTCTGGGCTAGCAATCTCAAGATTCAGCGCCTCGAGGATTGTGCGTATCCGCGCAACCTGCTCGGCGCTTGACTGCGCAAGCTTGCCCGGACCGATCCAAAGAGAATCCTCTAGGCCCATCCGAACATGGGAACCCATGGCAGCACCAATAGTGGCAAGGGGTAATTGGTTCTTTCCAGCGCCCAATATCGACCATTGATAGTCGTCGCCGAATAATCGATCTGCTGTTCGGCGCATGTGCATGAGATCCTCAGCGTTCGGACCAATGCCGCCAAGAATGCCGAAAACCGACTGCACAAATAGTGGCGGTGTCGCCAGCTTCCGGTCTAAGAAGTGGGCAAGATTGTAAAGGTGGCTGATGTCATAACACTCGAATTCAAACCGGGTGCCATTTTCGGTTCCCCGACGCAAAATTGTTTCGATATCCTGAAAGGTATTCTTGAAAATCAGATTACGACTCTTCTCGAGATGCTCGCGCTCCCAGTCGTATTTGAAATCCCTGAATCGCTCCAGCATCGGAAAAAGGCCGAAGTTCATTGAGCCCATATTCAACGATGCCACCTCTGGCTTGTAGGTCATGGCGGGCCGCATCCGATCCTCGATCGTCATGTGCGGGCTGCCGCCCGTGGTGAGATTAATCACCGCATCAGTCTCGGCATGCAGCCGCTCAAGAAAGGGCCGAAAGACCTCTGGACCCTGTGTCGGCCGCCCGTCTGCCGGATCACGGGCATGCAAATGCAGTATGGCGGCGCCTGCTCGCACAGCGGCGATGCCCGCCTCGGCGATTTGATCTGCCGTCACGGGCAGATGCGGCGACATGCTCGGGGTATGGATCGCGCCGGTCGGGGCGCATGTAATGATGACTTTTCTGGATCTCGATGCCATGGCTTGCGATCCTCCCGTGGGTTTAGAGTTACAGCGCCCCTAAATTAAAGAATTGATGCGACGCGATCAAAATCAAGACGAATATTTCTTGGGTAAATTCCTTTTGGATCTGCGACGCCAATATTCATCAAGAAATTAACTTTCCAGTCTCCCTTAGGAAAAAATTCCGCATTGACTTTTGCTGCATCAAAACCCGACATCGGTCCGCAGTCATAGCCGAGAGCCCGGGCAGCCATCAATAGGTATGCGCCCTGCAGTGAGCCATTTCGGAACGCTGCCTCCTGGGCTGCCGCAGCATTGTTCGCATAAATTGGCTTGGCATCATAAGCAGGGAATAGCTGAGGAAGGTGCTCGTAGAACTGCGTGTCAAAGGCAACAATCACTGTCAGTGAGGCCGCTTCAACCTGTGGCACATTGCCTGGGCTCAGGGCGGGCATTAGTCGCTGCTTTGCAGCGGCGCTACGCAGAAATACAAATCGCGCGGGACTGGCGTTAAATGCTGTTGGCGCCCACTTCATGGTCTCGTAAAGCGCGTGAATATCGCTATCCGAAATGGTGTGCGGGACGAATGCATGTGCTGTGTGGCCATCGCTAAAAAGCTGGGCTAAAGCATCAGATGAGAGCTTCGATTTCATTTCACTTCCTTGGAGAGGCAAATTAATAGTGAGGGTGAGGCCCTCATTTTACGCTAACCGGAAATCGCTCGCCCTTAGGGGCGCATGAATTGCTGCGCAAGCGCGATTAGACTCTGGTCACTTCCACGGGGGCCCAAGATCGATATGCCAAGCGGCACGCCCGCACGCGTCACAAGGGGCAAAGAAATTTGTGGGCAGCCCGAAAGGCCGGCCACGCAAAGCAGCTTAAGCGATCGGCTCCGATAGTCTTCGAGCGAAGATTCTGGCGTGCTGCGCAGAGGCGCACAGTCGGGCATGGTCGGAAAAATCAATACCCCATCAGTTCCGAGTAAGGAATCAAGATGAGCAACAAACTTTTCGCGAAAGCTTCGGGCCGCATTAACATCATCAAGGGTGACAGTCTTTGAATAGGCAAATCGCTCTGCTACTCCCGGGCCGAGTACCGGCGAATAGCGCTCGATAAAATCGCCATGACTCTCCCAGGCCTCGCGGCCCTGAATCCTGCGAAAGCTCAGCGTCATTGCATCAAAATTTTCCAGTACAACTTCAACTGACTGAGCACCGCCAAGATGCTGCTGTATTGGTTTTAAAGCCGCCCGCGCTGACGGTGCAGCCTCAACGGTAAGCAGTTCCCAAAGATCTGTCGGCATCAGCATCCGCGGATGCCTCAGTGCTTGGGTATCAGCGCCAAGCAAAACTCTCCCCACCGCTGCGAACAGTTCAATGTCTTTCGCAAACCAGCCCGGCACATCAAGACTCGGCGCTAAAGGAAGGCAGCCTACCGAAGACAGCCTACCGTGGGTCGGCCGAAGGCCAATCAAGCCGCAGTGGCTTGCGGGAGCGCGCACCGAACCCCCCGTATCCGTGCCCAGAGCAAAATCGGCGCATCCCAGACTCACTGCAGACGCCGAACCCGAGGACGATCCACCACTTAGCCGATTCGGTGCCGCGCCGTTGATGGGTGCACCGAAATGGGCATTACTGCCATTTAAAGAAAATGCCAGCTCATCAGTCACAGTCTTTCCAACAAACGCTGCGCCCGCAGCGAGTGCCTGTGCGACGAGCCTTGCATGCTGCGTCTTTATTCCTGATGCGGCCAGCAGAATCGGCTGCCCGCCGCTTGTAGGATAGCCGGCCACATCAAAGAGATCCTTGACAGCAAAGCTTAGACCCAGCAAGTCACCCGAATTCGACCGCCCTACCGGCGCATCAGGATAGGCCATAAAGGCCCGGGTCTGGTCTGCGGTGCGGCCTGACTTCAAATACGGCCCAAGGCTTTCAGAATCTTCTCCGGAGTAAATGGCTGCGCGGTGACCGAGGCGTTAAACGGCGCTAATGCATCGTTGATCGCATTCATGATGGCCCCGGGAGCGCCAGCAGTCCCCGCCTCGCCGGCACCTTTTGCGCCCAGAAGAGAAGTTTTGGTCGGAGTCTGAACATGACTGACTTCGATGTCGGGCATTTCGTTGGCCATCGGAACCAGATAATCAGCAAGGCTTCCGTTACGTAGCTGACCGCTCTCATCGTAGAGGCATTCCTCATAGAGCGCCCCGCCGATGCCCTGGACGATCGCACCGCGCATTTGCTCATCGACCAGCATCGGATTGATCACGCGGCCACAGTCTTCCACGGCCCAGTGCTTAAGCAGCTTCACCATGCCGGTGTCCGGATCGACCTCGACATAGGAGAGCTGCACACCATTAGTCCAGATAAACGGGTAATCACGCTGAACATAATGGCGAGTGACGGTTAGCTCGGGAGTAAATCCGGCCGGCAGCGTATCGGATCGGAAATATCCGACCCGGCCCAGCTCGGGAAACTCCAGTAAGGCAGCCTCGGTCTCGGCATCCACCACCACGCCCTCACGAATAGTGAGCGATGCGATGGGCCGCGATAGCATCGCACTCGCAAGCTTTAAGATGTTTTCCCTAAGTGCAAGGCCTGCCTGCAAGACCGCCTCACCCCCAATGCCCGCACCTCGGGAGGCCCAGGTGCCCCCGCCGTAGGGCGTTACATTCGTATCACCCGTGATGATCTTTACTTGCGCAATCGAGACCCCAACCGCATCGGCTGCAATCTGCGCATAGATACCTTCCGCGCCCTGGCCCTGCTCTCCCACACTGACAAGAACCGTTACGCCGCCCTTTGGATCGAGCCGCGCGGTGGCGCCATCCTGAGAGGCGATTCTCGCGCCACCTACGCCATAAAAAGCAGCGCTCGGGTTAGTCAACTCAATGACAGTCGATAGCCCAAGGCCGCGATAGATGCCCTGCTTTCGCAGCTGGGCCTGCTCCTCACGAAGCGCTCGATAGTCGGCAAACCTTTCCATCTTCTTTAAGCATTCTTCGTGAGAAAGGATTTCCAACTTGATTCCCGAGGCTGCCGTATATGGATAAGCGTCATCAGGAATCACATTTTTCTTACGAATATCCAGAGGGTCCATGCCCAGCATACGGGCCGCCTTATCAACAAGGCCTTCGGTAATCGCACATGCAATCGGATGGCCAACGCCGCGATACTGGCAAGTCGGGGTCTTATTCAAAAATACCACCTTAAGATTAGCCCGATATTGCTTGTGCTTATACGGACCGCCTGTGATGTTGACAACCTGATTGCCCTCGATTGCACTGGTTCTCGGAAACATTGAATAAGGTCCGATGCCAGTTAAATCATCAATCTCGAAAGCCAAAATTTCCCCAGATTGGCTCACCGCAATCTTGCCCTTCACGCGATGCTCCCGGGCATGAATATCGCTGACAAACGACTCCAGACGATCGGCAACAAACTTAACCGGCCTGCACAACAGAATCGAAAGCGCGACTGTGGCGAAATCGTCTGGATAGGCATGGACCTTGATGCCAAATGATCCGCCGACATCCTTGCAGATCACACGAATTGAGGACTCCGGAATATCGAACTGTCGCGAATACAGATCCTGCATCATGTGCGGCGCCTGCTGCGCATGGTAGACCGTCAGGCTATGCTCAGCAGGGTTGTAATCGGCAATCTGGCAGCGCGGCTCCAATGTCACCCCAGTGTGCCGGCCGAAGTAAAAGGTTTCTTCCGCAACAACATGGGCCTGAGAGAACGCTTCGTCAACCCCGCCCGTATCCAGCTGCCGCGTAAAACACAGGTTATCTCCGAGCTCGGGATGAATCACCGGAGTCTTAGGATCGAGTGCGGTCTCCATCTCCAGCGCCGCCGGTAGCGACTCCCATTGAACATCCAGCAGCTGCAGGGCGTCTTCGGCCTGCACGCGTGTCTCTGCCACCACGGCGACCACTGGCTCCCCCTGCCAGCAGGCACGATCCAGAGCCATTGGGTGCTGCGGCGCTGATTTCATGCCCGCTAAATGTCCCAAAACGGCAACCCACGGGCTACAAATCTTCGCTAAATCTTGGCCACGAAAAATGCCGATCACACCAGGCATTTTTCGAGCTGCTTCGGCATCCACCCCCAGAATCTTCGCGTGGGCGACCGGCGAGCGCCAAAAAACAACGTGGGCCATACGCGGCAGCTCAATATCATCAAGATAGGTGCCCAGACCCTGAACGAGTCGACGGGCCCCATGCCGCGGCTCACTCGTGCCGATATAGCGCTGATCCTCAGTCACCGCAGGTAACCCGAACTCGGTTAATTCACGAGGCTTATTCATTAGGCGACCTCCTGCGCTCTTTTTGCAAGGACCGAGCAAATCGCATCGACAATGGCGTGGTATCCCGTGCACCGACAGTAGTTGCTTGAAATTGCCTCTCGGACCTGCTGGCGATTAGCGCGGGGGTTGTGCTGCACCACATCGGCAGCGGCCATCAGCATGCCGGGAGTACAAAACCCACACTGAAGCGCGTTGTGTTTAAGGAAAGCCTTTTGGAGATCCGCTAACACACCCTGACGCGACAGGCCTTCGACAGTATCGACCGATCCACCATCAGCCTGCACTGCTAACACAAGGCAGCCCCGCACGATCTGACCATTTAATCGAACAGTGCAAGCCCCGCAGACGCCATGCTCACAGCCTAGATGCGAGCCCTTAAGCCCCACGTTCTCGCGAAGGAAATCAACAAGATGTGTTCGCGGCTCAACCTCGCGATTTAATCGCTCTCCGTTTACCGTCACCTGAATAGACTTTTTGATTGTCGTCACTCTGACACCTTCAATTCTGTAGCTCAATTTTTTGATGCGAGGGTTTTGATTGCCCGGCGCAGCAAAACACCGGCGAGGTGCCGCTTTGTCGCACTACTGCTTGTGAGATCAGCAATCGGCTCAAGCTCCACCGCTAGGGCAGCGACTGCCGCATCAATGACCACCGCTGCTGGGGCCTTGCCGTGACACGCCGCTTCAGCCTTTATTGCTTGGAATGGCGTATTCGCTACCGCAAAAAATACAAACCGCGGGTGTTCCAAGACCTCGCCATTACGCTGTGCGCTGGCTGCGATACCCGTAATCGCATAATCGCCATGCCGCCGCGCGATCTCGTCAAACGCAACAACCTGCTGCCGATCGCCCACAGGAATTTCAACATCCACCAATATCTCGTCGGGATTTAAGACGGTGGTGTACAAATCCAAGTAAAACCTCTGCGCTGGAATTTTGCGCAGGCCCCCGGGCCCTTGCGCAATCAACGTCGCATTTAATGCAATAACGCAAGCAGGCCACTCAGCGGCCGGATCGGCATACGCCAGCGACCCGCCCCAGGTCCCGCGGTTTCGAATCGCTTTATGGGCAATATGCGTCACTGCCATGCTAAGAAGCGGGGCGTGACGGCGCACGATGTCGGAAGCCTCAATCTCGCTGTGCGTCACCATGGCCCCGATGCGAAGAACGCCATCGCTTAGCCTAATCTGCCGGAGTGCATCAATCGCACTGATATCCACGAGAAGTGCAGGAGACGACAGGCGCATATTCAACGCTGCCATCATGGTCTGGCCGCCCGCGAGAATCCGGGCATCATCGCCATGGGTCTTCAGCAAGGACAAGGCCGCCTCCACCGAATCCACCCGAACATAGTCAAAAGCCGGAGCCTTCAAAAACACCCCCCTGTCATTGCGACATCACGGTTATCATTACAGCGCGCCTAGTGCAGTGCTTGATTTAGCCTTCATTATCAAATTTCGCCAAATAAGGCCCAAATGCGGACAAACCCTGCCCAATACTGGGGGCATACCCAAATCTTGCAGCGCATCGTTTTTGGATTAAGAACCCACCGAACCATCGCTCAGTCATGACCATCTCGCTGAATCATTTCTCTATTCGTACATCTGACATTGAAGCCACCGCTACCTTTTTCGAGCGTGTGATTGGTCTGACCGACGGCCCACGGCCGCCCTTCCCCTTTCCGGGGAAATGGCTCTACGCAGGGGACGTCGCCCACTACAGCAATGCGGTTGTCCACATTATCGGTATCGATCGCAACGACCCTGCAGGCCTGAGGCAATATCTCGGGGATCGCGATCCCGCCGACCTTCAGGGCAGCGGCGCGGTCGATCATGTTGCGTTTTTCCTCACTGGACTAGAAGAGAAAATTTCCCTGTTAAAGCGCATGAATATTCCATTTCGAGAGCGGTCCGTCCCGATGCTCGGCCTGCATCAGTTGTTTATCGAAGACCCAAATGGCATCACGGTTGAGCTGAACTACCCCGCCAGCGAATAAACCCAGAGTTCCACTTATGCGGGCCTGATCATCAGGCACTAAGCATCGACCACGCCGCAGCGCTGTGGCCAGAGGTTCTGAAACGCGGTAACAACGGATGCATCGTATACGCCCGCCCGGGTAAACGGCTCTTCGGTCAGCCAGGCCTCCGCAGCTGCCCGGCTCGGGAAATCAATCACCAGAAGACTGCCGATCATTTGCACCTCGTCATCGGAAAGCAACGGACCCGCCACGCAGATACGATCTGCCACCCGAGCCAGATATGCTTTGTGAGCCGGGCGAATGGCCTTGCGAAGCTCGCCCGCCTCAGGCCGATCTCGCAGATGAAATACAAATAACATGCCGGATAAATTTCGCCGCCGTTCAAACCGCAGTAAGGCGCGCCTTAGGCCTCATCGACAATCGGATTCGACAGCACACCAATCTCGGCCACTTCTACTTCGGCCACATCACCCCGCTTCATAAACAAAGGCGGCTTGCGGGCAAACCCAACACCCGCTGGTGTGCCGGAGATAATCACATCACCCGGCTGCAGCGCGAATACTTCGGAACATGTGCTGACCAGAGTTGCGACATCAAAAATCATGTCGCGCGTGTTGGCATCCTGAACGACCTGGCCGTTTAAGCGCGTTTTAAGCTGCAATCCGACGCCCCCCAAAGGGAGCTCATCTGCAGTCACCATGACCGGGCCGAAACTTCCCGAGGCATCGAAATTCTTACCGATCATCCACTGCGTGGACTTAAACTGGTAGTCCCGCAGCGACCCGTCGTTGAACAACGAGTATCCGGCCACATGGGTGAGCGCATCCGATTTGGCAATGTAGCGGCCTGCCTTGCCAATGATCACCGCGATCTCGCCCTCGTAGTCAAATTCAGTCGACACCTTCGGGCGAATCAGGGGCTGTCCGTGTCCAACCCACGATGACGGAAACCGATGAAACAACACGGGGTATTTCGGCGGATCCTTATAAGGGCTCTCGGCCGCGTGGTCCACATAATTTAGTCCAACTGCGATGGCCTTCGAGGGATTGAGAATCGGCGGCAACCAGTGCAGCCCTTCTAAAGAAGCGTTGGGTTTTAGGTTCGGCCAGTCTGCAATCAACACATCCATGAGGGCTGTGCCAGACTTCAGCAGCATATCCAGGCTCATCGGAAAGCCTTTCTCACTGAGGTCAATCAGGCCTCCGTCCTTCAGCACACCAAGGCGTGTCGTGCCATCAGGATGAAGAAAATTTAAAAAACGCATGGCATAACCCCTTGAAGTTTAAGCAGCTACGGACTCTAACTCGTAGTTTGTAACAAAATCTTCAGGAACTGCAGGGCCCCAGAGATACAGCGAGTTCTCAGGCGGATAGTCCTGTGCCGGCCAGTCAGTCTCATGGCCAACGAAATCAATATCGAAGGAATACTCGGTGAAGCTTCCCCAAGGATCCTGCACATAGTAAAAATAATTTGAGCCGATCACATGTCGGCCAAGCCCCCAGCCCTTTTTGTAGCCTGCTGCGACCATCTGCTCCATTCCCAGGCCAACCGAGTCTAATCGGTCCACCGCCCAGCTGGTGTGATGTAGGCCCGGACCCGCCGATTTCGCAAAGGCCAGCAAGTGATGATCGCTGGAGTGGGCGCCATGCATAAATGCAATAAACTCGGCGGATCGATCGGAGAGCCTCAGGCCAAGCACATTGCTGTAAAACTCAATCGTGCGATCGACATCGGTGGTGAACATCAGGATATGCGAAAGCCGCATCGGCTGGATATTGGGCAACTCCCCCCGCATCGGCCCGATCGGGATATCAATCGGATTGGGCTTGTAGATCGGGCCCAAGACGGGCGGTTTTTCGTTTGGGGTTACCTTTTCTGTGACTGTGATCTGCAACAAATTACCATCAGGGTCGTGAATCCAGAAACCAGTCTTATCATCTGCCAATGGATGCGGGTCAACAATACGATGGCCGCGATCGACCGCCTGTTTTCTAAGCGCCTCAATATCGTTGGCATAGGCACCAAGGGTGAGATACAAAAATTTTTTACGCGTGCCAGCCTGCAGGATCTGGCCCCAGCAGTGCGCTGAACCATAGGTATAGAGCCGCAATCGGTCTGCAGCCTTTTCAACGCGAAGCCCGAAAGAGGAAAAGTAGCGTTCCGCCACCGCCAGATCAGGAACGCTGAAGACAAAGCGGCTGGCAGAGTGGATCGCAGTTACGTTGGCGCGGCGTGGATGGTTCAATTTGATCTCCTTTGTACATTTGGGGTGGCAGACGGCGCTACTTACGGCCGCACCACCCTCAGCAGCTTCTAGCCCGCCTTGTCTTTCGTACTGACACCGAGATAGAAGCTTTTGATCATTTCGTTTTCTTTCAGCGTATCAACATCGCCCTGAAAGACAATCTCACCATGCACAATGATATAACCGTAGTCAGCAATACGCATTGCCTGGTTAAAATTCTGCTCCGCCATCAGCACGGTGAGCTCGTATTGCTCTTTCAGTTCTTTGAGCTTTGTGATGGTTTGGGATACCAGCAGCGGCGATAAGCCAACCGAGGGCTCGTCGACCAACAGCAATCGTGGCGAGGACATGATGGCCCGGGCAATCGCCAACATTTGTTGTTGGCCGCCTGACATTGATCCCGCCAGCTGGTTTTTGCGCTCGGCCAGCACGGGAAATGCAGTCAGGCAAAAATCGAGGTTTTCTTTAATGGACGCACGGGCTTGCTCGCGGAAGGCGCCAAGCAGCAGATTCTCTTCGACGGTGAGCTTGGGAAACAGACGCCGGCCCTCAGGCACGAGGCTCACACCGAGGTTGACGATCTCCTGGGTGGAGAGTTGTGTGAGATCGTGCTGCACACCATCCATCGTCAGCATGATGCTGCCGGCAGTCGGCTGCAGCATGCCCATGACGCACTTCATCAGCGTGCTCTTGCCGTTTCCATTGGTTCCAAGCAGCACCACCGTGCGGCCCTGGTCAAGATTCAGGCTGACGCCCTGGAGCGCTTTCACCGCACCGTAACTTGCGTGCACTCCCTCGATATGGAGACTAATCGCCAAGATAAGCCCTCTGCACATAAGGGTCCGCAACCACATGCTCAGGGGTGCCCTCGCAAATGATCTGTCCAGCATCAAGGCAGACGACCCGCTGCGAGAATGCCATCACGGCCTGCATGATGTGCTCGATCATGATGATGGTGATTCCCTTGCTGTTCATATCGAGCAATATCTCCAAGACCTCGTCAATCTCCGCACCCGATAAGCCGGCCATTGCCTCATCCGAGATCAAGAGCGCTGGCTGGGCCGCCATCGCCCTGGCAAGCTCCATCTTTCTGAGCTCCACTTGTGAGAGCTGATTGGTTGCGGTGCGCGCTTTCGCGGCAAGGCCCATGCCGCTCAGAATCTCCATCGCCTTCTGCTCCGCCTGATCACCGGTGATTCCGCATACGTAAGAAAGCGGCACCATCAGATTCTCAATCATTGACATGCTGGTAAACGGCCGGGGAATCTGAAAGCTTCGGGCGATACCGAGACAAGTCCGGCGATGGGCCGGCAGCTTCGAGATGGCCTGGCCCTTAAAGGAAATCTCGCCTTCATCGTTGAGCAGCGATCCGGAAATACAGTTGATCAAGGTCGTTTTTCCAGAGCCATTCGGGCCAATCAACCCCAAGCGCTCGCCCCGCGCGACACGAAGGTCCACGCCGGAGAGTGCGGTAAAGCCTCCGAAGTGCTTGGAGACTTTGCTTACTTCGAGGATGCTTTCCATTTTCTGTATAGACCCACAATGCCATCAGGCGCCGCAATCACAAAGACCACAAGCAATACCCCCACCACCAGGACGTTAAGCTCACTTGAAATCGTCACGGTCACAATCTGCTGAATCGTCGCCAACAAAATCGCGCCAACCAGCGGGCCGATCCAATGCGACATTCCGCCAATAATCGGCATCGCCAAGGCAGAGACGGCATACACCAGATTGAAACTTGAGTAAGGTTCGATATAACTCATGTACATCGGCATGGGAGCGCCCGCCGCGCCCAATAACGCGCCCGAGACCGTGCACGCCATCAGCTTGAGTCTCAGCGTCGGCACCCCGGCGCATTCAGCGGCGTCTTCTGAATCCCGCAGGGCGCGCAAGCCCCGACCAAAGTGGGAGTCCTGGATGTAGCGGGCGATGGCCACCGCGATCACCGCCATCACCACCATTGTCCAAAAAAGCATACGGACATACCCATCGAAAGGCCAAGCCTCTGTTGGTCGGGTTAGCTGCAACCCAGTGGCACCGCCTAGGTAACGCCAATTAATCACTAGCGTTTCTAAGATGAATACAAGCGCCACTGTCGCGATAGAGAAAAATATGCCTCGTAGCCGGACCGAAATTAAACCCACGAGAAATCCGAGCGCGCCGGAGACCAAAGCGGCAAATAAGATCTGAACGACTAAAGGACCACTGATTGAAAGGTGTACCAATAACGCTGAATAAGCGCCCGCGCCGACAAATGCTGGCACTCCAAAATTCACATAGCCGGCGTAGCCGCCAAGGATGTTCCAGGCGGTCGCCAACACAACCGCCTGTAGGATCACGAATCCCGCGAAGAAAAAATAATCATTGACCGGTGACTGCACCAGTCCGAATGCAAGCACAATGATTCCGGCGCAGATTGACCAGAAGCGCATCGCCGCTTATCTCCCGAACAGGCCCTTGGGCCGAAAAGCAAGCACTGCGAGTAAAAGCCCGAAGGCAACCGCTGGTGCCCACGAGGCGCCCAGAAACATCAGGACAATGGATTCGGCGACCCCAAGAATAATCGCAGCCACCAGCGTCCCGCTCATGCTGCCGAGTCCGGCGAGTACGACAACGCAAAAGGTTCGGCCAATATAAATACGATCCATGGTGGGCTCGACGGGGGTCACGATGATCAGCATGGCGCCCGCAAGCGCATTCACGCCCGTAGCAATACCAAAGGCGATTTGCTTAATCCGGACTGGATCCGCTCCCATCAAGCGAAGCGCAGCCTCATCCTGCCCTACGGCCTTGATGGCCCGGCCGGTGAAGGTTCTCGACAAATAAGCAGTCAGTCCCGCGGTCAATACCAGAGCGACACCGAAGGCAACTAATAAACGAAATGGAAGCCTAAATTCCCCGAGTTTCAGACTACCGCCGATGTAGCCGGCCTCGGCTGAGCGCTGATCAACCCCGAAGGCCACCACCAGCAGCACTTCAATAATGAATGCCAGGCCAAAGAAAAAAGCTAGGCCATTAACGGCAGCGGACTGCCCGCGTTTTTCGAATGTCTCGTAATACATTCGATAAAGCCCCGCCCCCAGAAAGAAAAATACTGGGGTGAGGAGTAGACCCGCCACAATAGGATCCACACCGTACAGACCCAACAAGTAGACCCCATACGAACCCAGAATCAGCATGGCGGGATGGGCCACATGCGGCACATCCAGTAAGCCAAACGCCACGGACAAGCCGATACTCACGGCAGCATAAAAGCAGCCGAGCAAGAGGCCAAAAATCAAGGCCTCGATGAGGAGGTCTATCGAAAACACTATTCGCGATAAGAGGGCCAAGACGACAGGGCCACTTCGGCCCCGTCGCCCCGGCTAAGTCGAGCTAGCTCTTTTTGGCCCTCTCGTAGGGATGTATCAACTCGCCAGTCTTATCGGCGATCGGTCGAACAATAATCTGACGATCTGGGGAGCGAAATTGCTCCTGGTCTTTGTCCTTAACGCCGCGGAACTGGGCCGTCACAACCCTTGGGTTAGCACGCTCACCGCCGGCGTCAAACCTGATCGGACCGACAATCGTCTGCATCGTATTTTTGCGGAAATAGTCTGCCAGGCGGCGATCATCAATGCTCTTGGTGGCGTTGATGGCCTGCTCCAGCATTTGACCGATGGCGTAATTAAATGGCGGCAGATAGAAACCCAGCTCATCGACCTTTTGCGCCTTCGCCCGCTCAGTGTAGCGACGGAAGAAATTCTCAATTCCGGGGGCTGATACACCAGGCACATAGGTGTTGAAATTTAAAATTCCATTGAGCTTGCTACCCAAGTTGATCATGATCGGTGTGAATCCTAGTCCCACCATACCGCCACCAAACGCGACGACTTGATCCCCGAGACCAATCTCGTGCACAGCGTTGACAATGCCAACCGACTCAGGGGGATAAGAGACCGCGAACACGATATCGGGACGGGTTGCCCGGACCGCTCTGATGATCGTTGAAAAATCTTTAGTGGTTGGTGGATAGTTCTGATCGTAAACCTTCTTAAGTTTCAGAGACGGAATGAGTTCACGAACACCATCGGCAAGGTTTTGCCCAAACTCATGATCGCCCGCGACGATCGCAATTGTTCTTCCACCCGCGGAGAACGCTGCGTCAATGAAACCGCCCCCCCAGCTTCGAGCATCATTCCATGGCGCGTTGTTAAACCACATATCGTGCTTAACATCGGCATTGACCTGGAATGAGAAGTTGCCCATCAGGAGTTTGCCGCGCTGCTTCACTAGGGGCATGATTGGCGCCGTCGGCACTGTTGCATAAGGGGCGATCAACAGATCCACCTTATCGACATCCAGGAGCTTGGCGTAGATTCCCGGGGTGTTGGCAGGATTGGACTGGTCATCGTAAGCGATGAATTCAACCTTGCGTCCAAGTAGTCCACCCTTCGCATTGACATCGTCAACCCACAGGCGAATGGCCACCAGGGCTGCCTGTCCGCCGCCGCCGAGTCCACCGGTCTGAGGCATGCTCATGCCGATCTTAATTGGGGCTGACTGCGCAAACACCTGTGACGGCAGACTTGCCGCCATGACAGACGCACCTGCTGCGCCAACAACCTTTCTTCGCATCTTATCCATCGTGTCTCCTTTGCCGCCGAGGGCTCTGATGATCGCGAGTGACGCCCCCTCGTTTGGACGCCATCTCTTGGGTTCCGACTATTTGTAAATTCAGGCGTCCCGTATATAGGGGCTACTACTAGCGCCAGAAAAAATCGCCGAAAAGCTGGGCTGTGCCGTATTATTGAGCAATTGATCACTAAGGCGACAGCCGGGGCAAGTTCCCTTCTCCTGCCGCCGCAGCATTGCAATCAATGCGAAAGGATACGCCGTGACCGACCCCGCCTTCAAACTCCTCAGTGACCGTGTCCCTTACAGCGCCATCGTTGATCGGCCGCCGCTAAAGGGCCCTGACGGCGCCCGTGTCTTGCTCTGGCTGATCGTCAATGTCGAGCACTGGTCCATCGAGCGCGCGATGCCCCGGACGGTGCTGTCTCCGCCAATGGGTCAGCCGCTGCTGCCTGATCTGCCGAACTGGTCATGGCACGAATTCGGCATGCGGGTGGGATTCTGGCGAATTTTGAGTGCGCTGGAGAAGCGCAAGATTCGGCCGACCATGGCAATCAACGGCGTCGTGTGCTCCAGCTACCCGCGGATTGCCTCGGCCGCCCGGGATCTGAACTGGGAGTTCATGGGCCATGGGTTTGTTCAAGGCCCCATGCACAAAGTCGAAGACCAGCCCGCTGCGATTGCACAAACCATCCAAGCGATTAAATCCTTTACGGGCAAACACCCCCGCGGATGGGAAAGCCCGGGTCTAACCGAGACCGATGCCACCATTGATCATCTCTCGGCGGCAGGCGTTGACTATGTTGCCGACTGGATTCTCGATGAGCAGCCCTGCTACATCATGGCCTCGCCCAAGCCCGTCATCTCAGTGCCCTATACCGTAGAAGTTAATGACATCCCCGTCTTCGGACTACAGAATCATCGGTCCGACGAGTTTTATCACCGCGGAGTCGCGCAGCTAGATCGACTCATCGCAGATGGGGCAGAAAGCACGCGCGTCATGGCGGTCAGCGTGCACGCCTATCTTACCGGCGTTCCGCATCGCATCGCGGGGTTTGAAAAACTCTTGGACTACATACAGTCGCGGCCCGAGGTCAAGATCATGACGGGGGAAGATATCGCCGACTGGTATCGCGCCCAAGTGCCGCCGCCAAACGCGCGATAACACAGCCGCCACATGAGTGCAGTCATGAAAGCGTCTGCAGATGCGGCGCCGATCAACCCGCGGGCCTTTCGCAACGCGCTCGGCGCATTTCCGACCGGCGTGACGGTGATCACGGCTCTGGATCGCGATCAGCATCGGGCAGTCGGCATGACCATCAGCAGCTTTAACTCAGTCTCGCTTGACCCGCCGCTGGTGCTGTGGTCCCTGGTCAAATCCTCGCCCAACCTGCCTGTTTTCGAGATTGGCTGTCACCACGTCATCCATGTCCTTGACGCGCAGCAGCAGGAGCTTGCCTTCCGATTCTCGACGCCGGGAATCGACAAGTTTGAGTCGGTAGCCCTTCGAGAGCCGCTTTCCGACCCAGCACCGCCGGTGATCGCTGGATGCGCCGCCCACTTTTTCTGCACGGTAGCATCACGCATCGATGGCGGAGATCATGTGATCTTAGTTGCCAGTGTTCAGCGATTCGATCGCACGGATCGAGAGCCCCTGGTGTTTTACCGTGGGGGCTTTGCCGCGCTGGACTTGCGCACAAGCTGAGGATAGACCTTGGCGGCACCCGCCAGAAAAAGGTCGACGGCATCGGCTGCGCGAATTTCAAACGGCACTGATGAATCGATTCCAAAAATATTGCATCGTACCGCCCAATAAAACATGCTGCCATGCAGATTCCAGATCATTTCGATTTCGCGCGGAGAAATCTTCGCCTGGCCTTTCATGGTCTTTGATCGTGAAAACTCGTAGCGAATCTCTTCACAAATCACGGTTAGCAATTTGCGCCGAACAAAATCGAGGTAGTTCCGATTCCAGCCCATGCCCGCAAGGCCTGCGAACATATAAATGCGGATCCACTCGGGCCGGTAAGTGGCGTTGGCATACTGGGTGTAGAAATGAATGAGCCGCTCTCGAATCGGGGTCTCCCGCCGGCGGAGATCGCGAATCCATTGTGGATTCCATTTCCGCATAAATACCGCCTCAAACACCTCATCGATCAGGTCCGCTTTAGATGGAAAGTAGCGATAGACCAACGCCTGGGATACGCCAATGCGACGGGAAAGCTCGCGGGTCTGCCCAGAAAAACCAACCTCAGCGAAATAATCAATCGCTGCTTTGAGAATTTGTTCTTTCCGCGCATGCGGGCTGAGTCGAATCCCGATCTCGGGGTCCTGCGCGTGTCTTGCCGTCTGGGATTTCTTCAAATCGAACCCGCCTCTGATGACTTCTTGGCTGAAAGTGTAAGGACTTTATAGTCGTGGCGAAAACAGCAATCGTTATTGGCGGCTCCATGGGCGGGTTATTTGCGGCCAACTTACTGCTGCGCGCGGGATGGGATGTCAGAATTTTTGAACGCTCTGATATACCGCTCAGTAGCCGCGGGGCCGGCATCGTGACACACGAAGGCCTACGGCAGGTGCTGACGCTTTCTGGTGTGGCCGTCACCGATAACCTCGGCATTCTGATCACCAAGCGGCGGGCCTTTGACCGATCCGGAACGCTGCTGGCAGAGCTCGATTTGCCGCAGATTCTGACTTCTTGGTCCCGGCTTTTGAGCCTGCTGATGGCAGCGTTCCCGCAGGACCGCTACCACTTGAATCATGCGGTGGATCGGGTTGAGCCGGGCGGCGCAGATCAGCTCGCTAAAGTCCACCTGGCCAATGGACAGGCCCATGAAACACATCTGGTAATTGCTGCTGAGGGCCTTCGTTCTTCGACACGGCAACTTCTTTTCCCCCAGCAAAGCAGTGTCTATGCCGGCTATATCGCCTGGCGGGCGGTTGCGGATCAGAGTCAGCTGAGCAGTTCTGCGCAAGGCTTTCTTGCAGATGCGTTTTGTTTTTCCCAGATTCCGGGCGAACAAATCTTGACCTATCCGATCGCTGCGCCCGATAGCGTAAACCGCATCCAGACCAATCTCGTTTGGTACCGCAAAACCTCAGAGGCTCAGCTTGAATCAATGCTCACCGACCGCCTCGGACAGCGATTCGAGGGCGGCATCCCCCCTGACCGCATTGACCCGCAGCATCTGCAGGCTGCTATCGCCCAGGCCGCCGACCGCTTTCACCCCTGCTGGAGCGAGGTGCTCGCCAAACGCATTGGCCCGCTGATTCTGCAGCCAGTCTTCGATCTTGAGTCAAGTGCAATGGCGCGCGAGCGGCTTGCATTGATTGGTGATGCGGCCTTCGTCGCGCGGCCGCATATTGGTCAAGGTGTGACCAAGGCTGCCGGTGATGCGCTTGCCCTGGCGGAGTGCCTTGCCGATATCAGAGATGGCCGCGCACCCGCGGTGGTCGAGGCCTTGGCCACTTTTTCTAAACGACGGGTGCCCGTGGGAAGCAACGCCGTTGCGCAGGCCCGTCGAATGGGAACACCGATTGCGATGGCCCATCTCGGCAGCAGCAGTGCTGAGCAATCGGCGCTGATGCAGCATTACTCAAATCCCGAGCATCTGCTGCGGGAGACCGCCGTCGAAATCGCCGGTGTCGCCCATCTCCGATGAGCCTGCCAAGGGCCCAACTGAAATCAATTTTTAAAAAATGAGGAAATCATCATGAATGCAAACAAACCTATCGTAGGAGTCGTTGGACTCGGCATCATGGGCAGCGCGTTTTCGAAAAATCTTCTTGAAAAAGGCTTTCATGTGATTGGCTTTGATGTTGCGCCAAAGGCCCGCCAACACGCTGCTCAGCTTGGGGTCGTCATTGCGGATTCCCCGAAGGCTGTGGGGGAACAATCGGACTGTGTGCTCTCCAGCCTTCCCACGGCAGCTGCGTTTCATACCGTAATGACAGGTCCAGATGGCCTCATCAACGTAAAACAACGGCCCGCTCCGGCATCACCACCCTTGGTGGTCATCGATACCTGTACGCTAGCATTGCAAGACAAGCTCCAGGCCTACGAAGCACTGCAGTCCGCCAAGATCGTCATGATTGATGCGCCGATTAGCGGCACGGGTGCCCAGGCAGCGCGGGCGGATCTGGTGATTTTTGCCAGCGGTGAACCGCAGGCCATTGCGCGGCTCGATGCTGTCTTCATGGCCATCGGCCGGGTGGTCCACGATCTCGGCGCTTTCGGAAACGGCAGCAAGATGAAATACGTTGCCAATCTGCTGGTCGCAATTCATAACGTGTCTTCTGCCGAGGCATTTGCCTTCGGCATGAAATCCGGGATCGCTCCCGAGACGATTTACAAAGTGCTGCATGGCAGCGCGGGAAGCTCCCGAATGTTCGAGGTCCGGGGGCCAAAAATGGTGGCCAATAACTACGATCACGAGGTCTCAGCCACACACCGCATGATGGCCAAAGATATCGCCATCATTACCGAGCACGCGCACACAATCGATTGCCCGACGCCGCTATTTTCGCTGGCCTCCAATATCCATGCATCCGCCATGGCGATGGGCCATGCTGCCTTCGATACCGCCTCCGTGTGCGCCGTCTTGGAAAAACTCTGTGGGGTGCAGCGGCCAGACACAAACACGTCGGCATAGCAGAGGTGTCCCAGCTTAGGGCTTTCGCTAGTGTGCGTGACATTGACCAACTTCTGGAGTCTAATGCCCCTTATTGATCAGTTGTTCAATAAGGGGGTGCCAATCCACTCCGCCCTGAAGGAATCACGATGAAACTCGGAACATTCATGATGCCCCTGCACCCCCCTGGCCGACACGCCTGGGAGACACTCGCTGAAGACCGCGAGGCAATTCTGTTGGCGGACCGTCTGGGCTACAGCGAGGCCTATGTCGGCGAACATGTCACCGATCTTGCAGAGAATGTAACCTCGTGCCTGATGTTTCTTGCCTCAGTTGCCGCAGAAACAAAACACATCAAGCTTGGCAGCGGGACCATCAATGTCCCCAATAGCCATCCCGCCGCGATCGCAGCACAGGTGGCCATGCTCGACCACATGCTTAAAGGCCGATTCATCATGGGGATCAGCCCCGGCGGCCTGATGTCTGATGCCGAGGTCTTTGGAAATTACGGCAAGAATCGGCTCGAGATGTTTGTTGAGGGCATGAATATGGTCCTGGAAATCTGGAAGGGCCAGGCCCCCTATAACCTCGAGGGTCAGTTCTATAAAGTCTCCACCGCGAACACCATGATTCCGGAAATCGGCCAGGGCATCATTTTGAAGCCTTACCAATCACCACACCCCCCTATCGTGGTGACAGCGGTCGCACCCTTTTCCAAAGGTGTCACCAGCGCCGCCGCCCGCGGCTGGGAGCCGATTTCGGCAAACTTTCTGCTTGCTGAATGGGTGAAAAGCCACTGGCCGAGCTATGTCGAGGGCTGCGCCCAGGCCGGACGGCCTGCTGACCCTGCGAACTGGCGGGTTGCGCGCAGCATTTTCGTCACCGACAACGACGACAAGCTTGCCGAACGTTATGGCCACGGCAGCGATGGCCCCTACTACTTTTATTTCAAACAACTGATTCGCAAGCTTGTGGGCTTTGGCAGCCGCTCTAATTTATTCAAACTGCATCAAGACGAGCCCGATTCCTCCATCACCCCGGAATCCATGCTTCCAAAGCTGGTCTTTCAGGGGTCCGTCAACAAGGTGGTGGATCAGATCCTTGCGTTTCGCGAAAAGATTGGCGATTTTGGCACGCTGCTATATCCCTGCCACGACTGGGCAGATCGCTCTCTCGGAATCCGTTCGATGGAATTGATGGCCGAGAAGGTCATGCCGGCCGTCAATGCCGCAATCGCTCGCGGCCAATCGAAACAGGTGGTCAACGGATAGCGAGGAATGTCACAGGCCGGGGCACCCGCGGTGCGGCGTGCCGACCTCGCACTCATTCTCCTGGTGACTCTGGCCTGGGGACTGAACTATCCCGTCATGAAGTCGGTAGTCGCAGGCTACCCGCCGATCACATTTCGCGGACTCACATTCCTGCTTGCACTCATCGTTATTGGCTTATATGGCCTATACCGCAAAGATCGCTTCCGGGTTCCGCCCCAAGAGCGGGCCCAAGTCTTTCGGATCGGGCTCTTCAATATGCTGTTTTGGCACCTAGGGTTGATTCTGAGTCTCACGCTTTTAAACTCAGGCCGGGCTGCGATTGTCGGATATTCAATGCCGATCTGGGCATTGCTCACCAGCGTTCTGATCTACAAACAGAAGATGACCCTGCGTGCAGGGGCCGGGATTGTCTTGGCGCTCTGCGCAACCTATCTACTCACGATCGATGAAATTGGAAAACTGACCGGCCAGCCCTTGGGCATGGCGTTGATTCTCTGGGCGGCGATCTGTTGGGGCATTGGCAACGCGATGGTCAAACACAGCAGCCTCACGGTGAGTAACGTCGTCTTGAATTTCTGGTCCTTGGCACTGGCCTGTGTCATTTGTCTTTCAGTGGCAGCGGCGGTGGAGTCGGCGCAATGGAGATGGCCCAACGCACTTGAGTGGCTGGGAATTATTTATAACGGCGTCATCGCCCTGGCCCTGGGCTATGTCGCCTGGTTTACTGTTGCCCGAAGGCTTTCTGCCGTAAGCAGCGGCCTCTCAATCATGCTGGTGCCGATGGTCGCGGTCATCGGCGGGGCAATTTGGCTCAACGAGTCTGTGACCAAAACCGATTTATTGGCCCTGGCATTTATTCTTGCAGCCATGGCCACTGTGATGCTGCCGGCCCGGCCGCCGAAGCCCGCTACCACGACTCAAGACTAACCCTCATTTAGTGATCCATTTCGCAACCGGGGGTTCATAATTTGTCGTTATTAACATCATGATCAGCAAGCAGTCGGTGGCGCAAAGCGCTGCGGACCCAGAGGGAGTTGCGATGGCAGGATTTCAAGTCGGGGTCGACATCGGGGGCACATTTACAGACTGTGTTGCAATCGATGCAAAGGGCAATCTGTATGCCCGAAAGTCACCTTCCACGCCACCGAATTTTTCGGAAGGCATGCTCAACGCCCTGGCGCTCACCGGCGAGGCCATTGGGCTAGCTTTTGAATCCTTCTGTAGCCAGATCGATGTTCTCACCCACGGCACGACCGTCGGCACCAATGCCCTTATTCAAAGACGCGGGGCTAAAGTGGGGCTCATTACCACGAAAGGCCACGAGGATGCGATTCATATCATGCGCGGATCCCGGGGCGTGACCTCTCGAAATCTCAATCAGGTTGTGCATTTTCCCGAAAGTCAGAAGCCAGATCCGATCGTTCCGAAGAAATGGATTCGTGGCATCTCAGAGCGGATTGATTGCATGGGCCAGGTCGTGGTCCCAATCAACGAGGCCGAGACACGAAAGGCTGTTCAAGAGCTATTAGATGCCGGCGTGGAGGCTTTTGCGGTTTGTCTTTTATGGTCTTTTAAAACGCCGGGGCATGAATACACCGTTGCACGAATCATCCGGGAGCTTGCCCCAAACACCTTTATCAGTTGCTCGGTCGATCTAGTGCCAAAGTGGGGTGAGTACGAGCGGATGACCGCGACTGCGCTCAATGCCTATATCGGGCCAGTGACTTCCCGTTACTTACGGCAGCTTGATGCAAAGTTAAAGCAGGCTGGCTATAAGCGGCCGCTCCAGATTACACAATGCGGTGGCGGCTCAATTTCTGTAGAGCGCGCGATTGAGGCGCCGCTCTTAACGCTGGATTCTGGCCCCGTATCGGGTGTCACGGGATCCCAGTTTCTGGGCCAGATTCTCAAGATTCCCAACATCATCACCACCGACATGGGTGGAACATCTTTCGATGTCGGCGTGATTCACGGGGGTGTGCCGAGCTTTAGCTTCATTGCAAACGTTGCACAGTATGAATATTTCATTCCGAAAGTTGATATTCAAGCCATCGGCTCCGGCGGTGGATCACTTGCCAAGGTCGACCCAGCGACAAAAACGCTGCGGGTCGGACCGGATTCGGCCGGCGCTGACCCAGGTCCGGTCTGCTACGGCAAAGGCAACACCACACCCACCGTGACCGATGCCGACTTAGTACTGGGCTATATCGATCCGAATAATTTTCTGGGGGGCCGGGTACGGCTGGATCGCGAGAAGGCAATTCAGGCGGTCTCCCGGGTCGCCGAGGGACTGGGCATCAGTCTAATGGAAACAGCCGCAGGCATTGCGAAGATCGCCGAATACAAAATGGCCGACATTATTCGCAAGACCACCGTTGAAAAAGGCCTCGATCCTCGGGATTTCACCCTGTTTGCATTTGGCGGTGCTGGCCCTGTGCATGCTGGCGTTTTCGCCCGAGAGCTGGGAGTCGCCCGTGTCTTGATACCGCTAAATCGCATCGCATCGACCTGGTGTGCGCTGGGCGCCGCTACCGCCAACATTCTTCATATCCACGAAAAAGTCGAAATTCTTGGCTCGCCCTTCACGCTTGATGAACTGAATGCAACCCTGAAAGAACTCTCAAAGCGGGCCATCAAGCAATTCGATCACGATGGCATTCCAGCACGCGGCCGGGAATTTACGTTCTCCGTCGATATGCGGCACCGCGGTCAAATCAATGAAGTTGAAGTCCCCCTACCCTCAGCTCGAGCTGCTGAGCTCACGCTAAGTGAAAAGCAATTGCGCGCCATTCCTGAGCAATTTTATGAGCGCTACGAAGCGATCTACGGCAAGGGGTCATCCTACAGCGAATCGCGACTCGAGATGGTGACATTCCGTCTGCGCGCACGGGGCGTGGGCCGTACGATCGCCTTACCAAAGGCATCCCGACTGACCAAGGCAGTCAAAAAAACAGCACTCACCAGTCATCGGAAGATCTACTGGGCAGATCATCGGAAAACAGTCTCTACCCCGATTTTCGATGGCGCCAAACTTCTTGCCGGAAATCTGATTTCTGGGCCAGCAGTCGTTGAAACAACTGACACCACCATCGTGGTCCATCCAGAACAGCGTCTCACCGTCGATGCTTACGGTAACTTTGAGCTTCACTTTGATGCCAATCGAGGCTAAGAGGAATAGTCATGCCCAAGATTAGTGAAATTAAGAATGTGAAATTCAACGGCCGCGAGACTGGCTATGTGCCGCCGGAAAAGCTCAGCATCTCGCCACGTCTGAAGCTTCAAACCACTGCCGCTAAAAAAATTGATCCGATTACCTACGAGGTGATTCGACATAGTCTCTGGAATATCAATGAAGAGCATGGCGCTACAATCCAACGGCTCTCTGGCTCACCAGTGGCAATGTATGCACTGGATCTAAATCCATCCATACTTACCGAAAGCGGTGAGTTCGTATATTTCGGCCCCTACATGCAATACATGTCAGGCGTGACCGATACCCAGGTGAAATGGATTCTTGAAAACCGATCAGAGAATCCCGGGATTCATGATGGCGACATGTTCTTGGCCAATGACCCCTGGGTAGGCGCCGCCCATCAGCAGGATGTGATGCTGATTTGTCCCGTGTTTCACGAAGGAAAGCTCTTTTGCTGGGTGACAAACTGTCTACATCAATACGATATCGGTGGCATTACGCCGTCCAGTTTTTGTATGTCAGCGGAAAACGCCTATGAAGAAGGCATCTTAATTCCGCCAGTGAAGATCATCGAAAAGGGAGAAATCCGCAGGGATATCGAGGAACTCTACCTTCGCTCTTCTCGCAAGCCAGACTCAGTCGCGCTTGATTTTCGTGCACAACTCGCCGGAAACACCACCGCCAAGCAGCGAGTAGAGTCGCTACTAAAGCGCTACGGCCCAGAGACCGTCAAGGCTGTGATGCACAAGATTCTCAATGACGGAGAGGCTGCATTTTTAAAGAAAATGCGCCGGCTGCCGGATGGGGTCTGGCGGGATCGCACCTATGTTGAGTGCTGCCGTCCTGGCGATCGCAAGACCCACCGCGTGCAGCTGACCCTGCGTAAGGCTGGAAACACGTTGATTTTTGAAAACGAAGGTACGGCCGACCAGGATGGCGCGATGAACGCCACGTTCTCGGGCTGGCGTGGATCCATCATGGTAGCCTTAAATCAGCTGCTCTGCTGGGATCAGTATTTTGCAATCGGTGGGGCGCTGCGCCATGTCAAGTTTGACCCCTCCCCCGGGACAATGAACTGCGCGAACTTTCCGGCGTCGGTCTCTACCGCCCCCGTACAGGCCATGGAAATCTCGCTTTATCCCGCCTACAACGTCCTTGCGAAAATGATCTATAACGACGCAGAGATGCGCAAAGACATTATGTGTATTGGTGGCACCAGCCAGTGGCCCGCCACAATCTTCCGTGGTCAGGATCAGTGGGGCGAGCGCTTTGGCTACTTGCTCGTTGATCCGATCGGGGGTGCGATTGGGGCCTTCGCAACCGGCGACGGCATCTCCACTGGCGGCCAGTCCCGAACGCCCATTTGTAAATTGCCCAATGTCGAACATACCGAGCAGACTTTTCCGGTGCTCTTTATGTACCGAAAAGAGGTCGTGGATTCCGGGGGTGCGGGCCTACATCGCGGCGGGCTCTCGGCCGAGTCCTGCTTTAAGGCGCACGGTACACCGACCATTACGCACGACACCCTTTCATCAGGCAACGCCATTCCCACATCGACCGGCATGATGGGCGGCTACCCTGCCACGGTCAACATTTATAAATTTAAGCGCGACAGCAATATCAGCCAGCGATTGAAAAGCCGCGATATGCCGGCAGATATTGGGGAGCTCACCGGCCGTGACGAAACACTCGCCTTGCGTCAGCAAAACTTTCAGCAAGGTCCATCCGATGTCTATGCCGTCACGTGGACCGGAGGCGGTGGCTTTGGTGACCCACTGCAGCGCGATCCTGCGAAGGTGTTGCACGATGTCACTGAGCAACGGGCTGTATCTGTTGATGCTGCCCGCGCTATTTATGGTGTGGTACTCAATACGAAAGGTGAGCTGGATCATTCCGCCACCGAGCAGCTTCGCGCCAAGATGCGCAACGAGCGCCGCTCTCATCCGGTTGCCGATCAGCAGCTTGCAAAGAATCCCCGCAGCCTCTCGGGGAAAAAGATTCTCGAGGCCACCGAAAATCTATGGGTCCGGGCGGACGATCGCGGCCCACGCTGGAGTTGTCGCTGCTGCAGCCTCGATTTAGGGCCCATCAGTCAAAACTACAAGCTCGGCTGTGCCCAGAAAAATGCGCCGATTGAAAGCTCAAATCCAAACGTCGGCGACTGGAAACGCTATATCGATGATCAGCCAGTTTTTCGGCAGTTTTTTTGCCCCGGCTGTGGTGCGCTGATGGAAAACGAAATCGCGCGGACAACCGACCCCTTACTCGAAGATATCGTGTTTCGCCTTAAATCGCGTCAGGACTCAACCTCATCGGGTAAGCGGGCCGCGCCTCGAAGCTGAAAGAGCATCACCAGGCCTGCGGTCATTACTGCTGCTGCAACCAACAGGCCTGCGTTGTAGTTGCCCGTGCGCTCACTCATCCACCCGGTGAGGGCTGGCGCAAGGATCTGGGCAACGCCATAGGCGATGGTCAGGGTGCTCATCATCTTCGCTGGGCGCGTCGGATAAAAACGGCCAGCCAGGCCCATCATCATGCTCACAATGCCCGCAAAGGTAAAACCAAA
>JAGWXV010000072.1 GCA_018969705.1 Betaproteobacteria bacterium | reverse complement strand
GGCATGAGCCTGATTGCCCGGACCGCCGGCATTGGCCGCACCGCTGAGGAGCTGCAATGGGATCTGAATTATCTGCTGCAGCTTTGGCGTGCCGTGGACGATGCCCGCAAATTGCAGCCCGGCGCTTATCTGATCTATCAGGAATCCAGCCTGGTCATTCGCGCGATTCGCGATTATTTCCATCCAGATATCGGCGAGATTTTGATTGATACCGATGACATCTATGAACAGGCCCGCCAGTTCATGCTGCATGTCATGCCCGATATGGGCACCCGCGTGAAGCGTTACAACGACGATGTTCCGCTGTTTTCGCGCTTTCAGATTGAGCATCAGATCGAAACGGCCTACTCGCGCGTTGTACCCCTGCCGTCGGGTGGCGCTATCGTGATTGACCATACCGAGGCCTTGGTCGCTGTTGATGTGAACTCGGCCCGCGCGACCCGCGGCTCGGATATTGAAGAGACCGCATTTCGTACCAACGTGGAGGCCGCCGAGGAAGTCGGCCGCCAGCTGCGGCTGCGGGATCTCGGCGGATTAATTGTGATTGACTTCATTGATATGGAGTCGGCTAAAAATCAACGCGAGGTTGAGCAGCGGCTGCGTGACTCCTTGCATGTTGATCGTGCCCGCGTACAGATGGGCAAGATTTCGCGCTTCGGACTTATGGAACTCTCACGCCAGCGGCTGCGGCCTGCCCTGAATGAAGGCTCCCACATCACCTGCCCCCGCTGTAATGGCACCGGCGTGATCCGCGACGTGGACTCCAGCGCCCTTCACATTCTGCGGATTTTGCAGGAAGAGGCGATGAAAGAAGGCACTGCTGCCTTGCATGTCCAGGTGCCTGTCGAAGTAGCCACCTTCTTGTTGAACGAAAAACGTACCGATATCGCGAAGCTTGAGTTTCGCCTGAAGGTAACCGTGGTGCTGATCCCGAATAAATTTCTGGAAACACCGAACTACAAAATTGAACGGCTGCGTCACGACGACCCCCGGCTCGAAGATGTGCGGGCCAGTTATGCGATGGCCGATGAGCCGGCTGCCGATGCGCAATATCAGCAGCAAAAATCCGATCAAACAGCGGCCAAGCCACGCCAGGAGGCAGTCGTCAAAGGCATCACGCCAGCGCAGCCTGCACCGGTGGTGGCCCCACGCAGCTCCGAAGTAACGCCCGCCGAAAGGGGCCTGTTTGCGCGCATCATGGGCTGGTTCTCCAGTGGCCCTTCAAAAAGCAGCAGCGATGAGAGGCCCGAAGCACGCGCTGAGCGCGGTGATCGTGGCGGACGTGGACGCGCACGCAATGAACGCGGCAGTCGAAACGATGGCCGTGATCGTCGACAAAACGAACGCGAAAACCGCGGCGGTGATCGTGGCGATCGGGCGGACCGCAATGAATCCCGTGGGGAATCCCGAGGCGAGCAGCGCGAAGCACGTGAGCCCCGCCAACCGCGGCAAGACGCAGGGCGCGGCCGTGACCAGCGGCGTGAAAATCGTGATGGTCAATCGGATGCCCGGCCGGAGTCGACAAACGAGCAGCGCCAGGACGGCCGGCGTGATCGTCGCGGCAAGCCCGAGGGCGAGCGCGCAGCAGGCGGCACAAGCTCAGAGGCGTCTGCAGCCGCCGCAATCACTTCAGCGCCCGAGGGCGCACCGCAGGCGGAAGGGCCTGATCAAGAGCGCTCGGGCCGTCGTCGTCGACGGCGCGGACGCGGTGGACGTGAAGGCCGAAAGGACGATGAACTCGTGGGTGGACTTGAAGAAGCTGCCCAAGTTGAGGCCGCCGAACCTGAGGCATCAACAACTGCATCAGCTGCAGAAATCACGGCGCCAGCAGCGCAGCCCGCTTGTCGAGAAGCCCCGGAGCCTACGCCCGTCGCTGTGACACAAAACATCCCTGCCCCCATCCCTGCCCCCATCCCTGCACCTGCGCCCATTCAAGTCTCCGAGGAATCGCTGCGGCAGTCACTTGATGCCGTGGGCCTGCAGTGGGTGCAGACCGATCCCGGAAAAACCGCTGCTGAGGCGGCCCCCGAGCCCGCCCCAAAACTCGGCCGGGCACCCCGGAAAAACACCGAGACAGCCCCACAGGAGCCCTTGGTAATGGTGGAGACGCGGCAAAACAATCCGTAACCGATCAATAATCGCGCATGTCTTACGGCCAGCGCATTTTTTCGATCGTCCCGGATTCGGCTGCCGCGCCGCGCATCGACGCGGCCCAGGTCTCCGGACTCGGCCCTGCCCCGCAGGGTCCGCTCAAGGATCAGCATGGGCGGACCTTAAAAGACCTGCGCATCTCAGTGATTGACCAGTGCAACTTCCGCTGCACTTACTGCATGCCCAAGGAAGTCTTTGGTCGCGATTACGAATTCCTTCCCAGGGAATCGCTCCTGTCGTTCGATGAAATCGAACGCTTAGCGAGAACCTTTGTTGGCCTGGGAGTTGAAAAACTACGGGTCACCGGTGGCGAGCCGCTGCTGAGAAAAAATATCGAAAGCCTGATCGAGCGGCTTGCAGCAATCCGTCTGCCCGACGGCCGTCCTGTCGAGGTGGCCATGACCACCAATGGCGCCTTACTGGCCAATAAAGCTGCCGGACTGAAAGCAGCGGGCCTGCGCCGAATTACCGTGAGCCTGGATGCTTTAAGCGATGCGACCTTTCGTGAAATGAATGATGTTGGCTTTCCGGTAAGCGATGTACTCAAAGGCATTGATGCAGCCGCAGCGGCAGGCCTGAAGGTCAAGGTCAACATGGTGGTTCAGCGCGGGGTGAATGATCACGAGATCCTGCCGATGGCCAACGCGTTTCGCGACCGCGGCCATACCTTGCGGTTTATTGAATTCATGGATGTCGGCTCCTCAAATGCATGGCAATGGGACCATGTCGTCCCCTCCCGTGAAATCATCGACACGATTGCGCTGGAGCATCCGCTGGTTCCAATCGGCCGCGATACGCCCAGCGAAGTCAGCGAGCGTTGGCGCTATGCCGATGGCAAGGCCGAGGTGGGCGTGATTTCCTCAGTGTCAAATCCCTTTTGTGGCAATTGCAGCCGGGCCAGAATCTCTGCTGAAGGGGTGCTGTATACCTGCCTATTTGCGCACAGCGGCACTGATTTAAGGGGGCTATTGCGCAACCAAAGTGCGCCCAGCGATGAGGACATAAGCCGCGTAATAGCCGCAATCTGGCAAGCCAGAACCGATCGTTACTCCGAGCAGCGGGCTGCGCACCGAGCCCAAGGCGTGAAAAAAGTCGAGATGAGTTACATCGGCGGCTAGACGCGCCGCCGACTGTTTATAAAAGACTACTTCTTGTTGTTAAGCGGCGAAGGCAGGCTTGCATAAAACGCCGAGATATTGGCGATATCTTCTTTGCTAAGCGCCGCTGCCATCCCGGCCATGATGGCATTTTTGCGGGCGCCTGATTTGTAATCCGACAACGCACGTGCCAAATAGTCTGGATATTGGCCTGCCAGCTTGGGATAGCTCGGATCAATGGCTGCAACACCGTCTGCACCATGACAGGCTGCGCACAAGGCGGTTGCCTTTTCTTTGCCGGCCGCGATATTGCCTGCTATTGCCGGCAGCGCAGCGAAGGCTGCCGCCATCACAACGGCGGCGCGAAGGATGCGTCGATGATGTGTCATGGCGGGCTCCTTATTTCTTGTTGGCGTAGTAGGCAGCCAGATCGGCCATGTCCTGATCGCTCAGGCTGCGCGAAATGCCCACCATGCTGGGATGATTACGCTCGCCGCTTTTATAGGCGTTGAGCGCCGAGACAATGTATTTCTCGCTCTGAGAATTGATCTTGGGCACACGGTAAACGGTCGGGAAGGCGGTTTTGTAATCTGCGATCCCGTGGCAGCCGATACACATCGAATTTTTCTTCGCGCCCGCTTCGGCGCTGCCCACAATGACTGCAGCGGCAGCCGGCTGGGCACTGGCCTTGGCAGCCCCTTGGGCCTGTACCGACAAGGAGGCGGTTAGGCCGCCTGCGGCGAGCAGCACTCCAATGGCTGCTCTTGAGAATGTGTTCAGCATGTCTCCCCCCGTGTTGAACGGGCCGAAGTTTAACACGGCCTGACAGGCAGGCCCCGAACGCTAGGCCATCAGACCGCGCAGCATGAAGGTATTCAGTCGTCTCACGAACGCAGCAGGATCCTGGGGCTGGCCACCTTCTGCAAGCAAGGCTTGATCGAACAACACCCAGACCAAATCATCAAAACTTGCTCCCTGATCCGCAAGCAATGCCTTCACCAAGGGGTGATCCGGATTGAGCTCCAAAATGGGTTTGCGATCGGGCGCTTTTTGGCCAGCCTGCTTCAGTAGCCGCTCTAAGTGGCCGCTCATGTCGTGTTCGTCTGAAACAAGGCAGCAGGCAGACTCTGTCAGCCGGCGCGTCATACGGACCTCTTTGACCTTCTCACCCAGGACAGTCTGGGCCCGCTCAACAATGGGCTTGAATTGCTTTTCGGTTTCTTTTGCAGGCTTGATGTCTTCGTCTTGCAGCTTGCCCAAATCCAAGGCGCCCTTGGCGATT
Source organism: Betaproteobacteria bacterium (assembly GCA_018969705.1). GTDB lineage: Bacteria > Pseudomonadota > Gammaproteobacteria > Burkholderiales > Burkholderiaceae_A > Lacustribacter. The sequence continues at coordinate 767 of JAGWXV010000072.1, read as the reverse complement.
GACTGAATCTGCTTGCCTTCAAATTCCGTCAAGAAATTCAGCATCCACTCATCAATACGGTCTGCAAGCAGCAAGACCTCGATGCCCTTTTTCTTAAAGACTTCTAGGTGCGGGCTGGACTTGGCGGCCGCCAAGGAATCGGCAGTCACCACATAGATTTTTTCCTGGCCATCCTTCATGCGGCCGATGTAATCCTTTAGCGACACCGAGGGCTGCTCGGCCTCCGAAGCGGTTGAATAAAAACGCATCAGGCCGGCCAGCCGGTCACGATTGGAGAAATCCTCGCCAAAGCCCTCTTTCAGGCACTGGCCAAATTCCTTCCAAAAGCTCTGATAGGCCTCGGGCTTATCGGTAGCAAGCTCTTCCAGTAAAGACAAGATCCGCTTGGTGCAGCCTTCGCGAATGGATTTGATATCCCGGCTTTCCTGCAAGATTTCGCGCGAGACATTCAGCGGCAAGTCGGCTGAGTCGACCACACCGCGTACGAATCGCAAATACGATGGCAAGAGCTGCTCAGCATCATCCATGATGAAGACACGTTTGACGTAAAGCTTTAGTCCATGGCGTTGCTGACGGTCCCAGAGATCAAATGGGGCCTTGCTGGGCACAAACAGTAGCTGGGTATATTCGGTACGGCCCTCGACACGATTGTGGGTCCAGGCCAGCGGATCGCCCATGCCCATGCCAAGCCCCTGGAAAAATGATTTGTACTGCTCATCGGTGATGTCGCTTTTCGACCGGGTCCATAAGGCCGAGGCCTGGTTGAC
>JAGWXV010000071.1 GCA_018969705.1 Betaproteobacteria bacterium | reverse complement strand
TCGCGGGTCGCCAGCAAATCCACCAGTAAATCGCTTTTACGCGACTGATCGACCATGATGATTTCTTGCTCGATGGCCTCGATGGGCTTGGAGACGGTTGCGACCGCAATTTCACGCGGCGCTTTCATAAATTCCTGAGCAAGTACGCGAATGGGCTGCGGCATAGTGGCAGACAGCAGCAGAGATTGGCGATTTGGACCGACGCCACGAAGAATCTCTTGAATGGCCGGCATAAAGCCCAGGTCAAGCATCTGGTCGGCCTCATCGAGCACGATGGTTGTAGTCTTATCCAGCCGCGCCTTTCCGGCACGTAAATGATCCAAAAGCCGGCCCGGTGTCGCCACCACAATATCCAAGCCCGCTGCCAGTGCCTTAATCTGCGGCATCGGATTTGCACCTCCCACGACAAGGCCCACCATCGGCCGCATGAATTTTCCGTAGGTGCGAATGTTTTCTGAAATCTGCTGTGCGAGTTCGCGAGTCGGCGCGAGAATTAAATGGCGAAAGGCCTTCGGACCGGCGCCTGAAAATTTCTGGGGGCTGAGCTTTTGCGAGGCGAGGCCATGCAGAATCGGCAATACAAACGATGCGGTCTTTCCGGTGCCCGTCTGGGCGATACCGATGACATCGCGGCCTGCCATCATCTCTGGGATAACGGCAGCTTGAATTGGGGTGGGGTGGGCATAGCCCTGCGCATTCACCGCGCGCAAAACGGGATCGGCCAGGCCGAGGTCAGAAAAAGTTTTCAATCGATGCTTTCAAAAAGACAACAGAGGGAATCAGCTCTCAAGCAGATTCCGGGCGTGGTTGTCAGTGAAGCGACAGGCGGGAAAGGCAGAGAGGGGCGATAACGACAGCTGAAGTCTACGCGAAGTTTGCACTCTGTGCGCGTTTCATGGTCAATAATTCGCCAATGTTGGCCCTGAAACGTTTCTTTTTGCTCTGGCTGAGCACCGCGCTGACCCTCTGGATTGTCGATGGCCTTCTCGACGGGCTGAGTTTTTCCGGCCCGGAGAGCCTGCTGTTGGCTTCACTCGTGCTGGCTGTTTTTAGCCTGACGCTCAAGCCCTTGCTGATGCTGATTGCACTTCCGCTGACCCTGTTTTCGTTTGGCCTGGCACTGCCTTTGTTAAACGGTTTGGTCTTGTTGGGTGTCGCCCAGATGGTTCCAGGTTTTCAGATCACAGGCTTTTGGATGGGTGTGCTGTGCGCATTGGCGATCTCCTTGGTGGGGGCGCTGGTATCGATTGCAACTGGCCAGGTCCGTGTCTGGGGAAGGGTTGGCCGTTTCGATCACCGCGTCATTGATGGCGAATTCAAAGAGAAGAAATCAGATCAGGATCAGCTTCCGCGCTAGCCGATGCATGCACTTCGAGGTGGAGCACACCCCGGCGCATGGTCGGATCCTGCGCATCGGGCGTGATCTGAAATCCCAGATGCGACATGAGCTCAAGCATCTTGTGATTCGTCGCCAAAACTAAGCCTTCAAGACACGCAAGGCCCCGGTTGCGCGCAATATCAATTAACGCGTGCATGAGTTCAGTGCCAATACCGTGGCATTGAAGATCATCGCGAATCACAAGTGCAAACTCCGCCTTGCGGGGATCAGATAGGCCCGCATATCGGGCCACGCCCACGATTTCCTCGCCGTATTGATTGGAAGTCACGGCGGCAAGCGCCACATCCCGATCGGGTCGGATGTGGGTCAGGTGGTCGAGCTGTTCAGGCGTAAAGCGGCGGATGATGGCCAAAAATCGCAGATAGCGTGTTTCGTCGGAGAGCCGGGATAAGAAGTCTTCCAGCAGGGGCGCGTCTTTGGGCAAAAGCGGCCGGATAGCAATCGGGTCAGGCGGTTTCACTGCTTTGAGGGGCGGCTTGTGATTGTGCGATGCACAAACTGTAGCATAGCCTTACAACAAATGAACAACGAGTCACAAACGGTGCTTGGAAAACTCGGGACTTTGAACTTAAAACGGCTGGGCGGGCTCTGCCTGGCTAAAGGTCACCACGTGGTCGGCCTCAAGCCGAATGCCGATTTTCTCTTCCAGGCCGTGGTCGTGATGGCTGGGCACCAGGGATAAGATCTGCTCGCCGTTATCGAGCTCAAGGGTGTAGAGAAAGTCTGCGCCCCGAAAGGCCTTTCGCACTACCTTGGCTTTCAGCGGCGAAGCGTCGTCGTGGACGACGTCATCGGGCCTGAGCAGCACCCGGACATCGCCAAAGGGTTCGCAGTCGTTACAGCAACAGGGGCTTAGCGGCAGGGCGCCCAGCAGAGTCTTGACCTCATGGCCAACCTGGGATCCGGTAATAAAGGCGCCTTCGCCAACAAAACGCGCCACGTCCGCCGAGTTGGGTTCGTGATAAAGCTGATAAGGATTGGCCCATTGGGTAAGCCGGCCCTCGAAAATGACCCCGACCTGATCGGCCACCGCAAAAGCCTCGTGCTGATCGTGGGTCACCAAAATGGCTGTCGTCTTGGTCTGGCGCAAGATATCCCGGACCTCACGGGCAAGCCGATCCCTGAGCGCAATGTCCAGATTGGAGAAGGGCTCATCGAGCAGGACCAAATCGGGCTGGGGTGCAAGGGCGCGGGCGAGAGCAACACGCTGCTGCTGCCCGCCTGAGAGCTCATGAGGATAGCGACCGGCCTGCTGGCCGAGGCCGACCAGTTCGAGCATGTCCTTGGCGCGGGCATGCGCTTCGGCACTCGCGCTGCGCTTACCCTTAGTCAGCCCGAACTGAATGTTTTCAATCACGGTCAGATGAGGAAAAAGGGCGTAGTCCTGAAACACCACCCCGACCCGCCGCTTCTCGGGAGGCAGGTGCCGCTGGCCATCGGCCATGAGCTCGCCGTTAATTCGGATTGCGCCTTCGGCGATTGGCACAAAGCCGGCCACCGCCCGCAGCAGGCTGGTCTTGCCGCAGCCCGAAGGCCCGAGCAGGCAGCCGATATCGCCGCGATCGAGTGCCAGCGACACCCCAGAGGCAGCCAGCAGAAAGCCTTCCGGGCGATTAGCGTCCGGATAACGGATTGCGACTTGGTCGAGCTCCAGGGCCTTCATTGCAAATGATTATAATTCTTATTTGAGCGATTCGTCGTGAAGCCAAATCCCATTTCCCCCAATCGGGCCCTCGTTTTGGCCTCGGTCACGCTGGTGGTGGCCATCATTTTGCCCCTGGCAGCGGTCGCGGTCTTTGGGCTGAAGGCGCTGATGAGCCCAGCAGTGCTGTTGGCTTTGGCCGAATCGGTATTGCTTGAATACACCCTGAATACGATTGCGATTTCCGTAATCGCCGCCGGGATCGCCTTAGGCCTGGGCCTGCCGGGCGCCTGGATGATCGCCGCCTATGACTTTCCGGGCCGACGGCTTTTGGATTGGGCTTTGATTCTTCCGATGGCGATGCCAGCCTATGTGTTGGCCTACGCCTACACCGATGCCCTGGATCCTTCGGGCTGGTTGTATCGCGACTTGATACAGATGCTCGCTGCCGTTGGCATTGCACTTCCGCGCATAGATATCCGCTCAGTGGCGGGTGCGGGCCTGATCATGGGACTCGCGCTTAGTCCTTACGTAGCGCTGCTGTCAAAGACTGCATTTGAAGAACGGCAGGCCGGATCATTTGATGCCGCCCGCGCGATGGGACTCTCGCCTGCGCAGATCTTCTTTCGGCTTGCGCTGCCACTTGCGCGGCCGGCGTGGATTGCAGGCCTGGCCTTGGTCATCATGGAATGCTGGGCCGATTACGGCACGGTCGCGTTTTTCTCAGTGCCGACACTTTCCACGGGTCTATTTAAGGCATGGTTTAACTACGGAGATCGTTCATCGGCTGCCTTGATTGGCATGCTGATGCTGACCGTGATGCTGCTGCTCATGTGGTTTGAAATGCGAAGCCGTGGCCGTGCTGCTTGGGCTGCACAGCGGCCGAGCGGCCGGGCCCGACGTTTCGTGGTTTCAGGAAAACGCGCTTGGGCGATGGGAATGTTTTGCGCGATCTTGCCGATCTTTGGATTTGTCATACCAGCTGGACTGCTGCTGCATGCTGCCATCACTGCTGAGGCGGTGCCTCAGACTGGCCCTTTGTTTTATCAGGCCATCACGACCATCAGCCTCGGTGCCGCAGCGGTGCTGGTCATTTTGCCGACAGCATGGGTATGTGGTTATGCCCTGCGCAATGGCAGCAGCTGGCTCGGACAGGCCGTGCGGATTGCTTCGGTGGGCTACGCGATGCCTGGCCTGGTGGTGGCTGTTGGGCTGCTGGCCTGGTCGGGCTTATTTACCGAACTTGCCGATCAGTGGCTGAATTGGCGTGTTGCATTGGCGAGCACCGGTGCGCTTTTGTTAGGGGCCTACCTGACGCGATTTTTTGTCGTTGGTCTGGGTCCAATTGAGACCGGCCTTGGACGCATTACGCGATCGCTGGATTGGTCAGCCAGTGGCCTGGGCTTGTCGCGCCTGCAGGTTTTTCTGCGCGTCCATGTGCCCTTAATGCGCGGCGCGATGGGTGTTGCTGCATTGCTGGTCTTTGTTGATGTTGTGAAAGAGTTGCCTGCCACACTGGTGCTGCGGCCATTTAATTTGGAGACCTTGGCAGTCTCCGCGCACCATCTTGCCGCCGATGAACTGCTTGGCCAGGCGGCATGGCCATCGCTGACGATGGCCGTTGTGGCGTTGATTCCGCTACTTGTGGTGGGGCCGCTATCGGGCCGCAGCCAGCAGTAATTCCTGTGAGGCCCGACGTTTTGGTCCAACAGTGCGTTTCATCGTGTAACTGCCATCAGCCCGCATGGTCCACGACAGGGCGTTATCCCGAAGATGCGCCGTGAGGCCTTCCCGGATCACACGCTGCTTAAGTTTTGGGTCCAGCACCGGAAAGGCAAGCTCAACACGTCGAAAAAAATTCCGGTCCATCCAGTCCGCAGAGGAGAGATAGACATTTTCCTGGCCTGCATTTTTAAAATAAAACACGCGACTGTGTTCTAAAAAGCGGCCAATCGTAGAGCGCACCGAGATATTTTCTGAAAGGCCGGGCACCTTGGGCCTCAGCACACAAACACCACGCACAATCAAGTCAATCTTTACACCGGCGTGGCTGGCTTTATACAGCGCCTCAATGATCTGCGGCTCAACCAGTGAATTCATTTTTGCAATGATGCGCGCAGGCTTGCCGGCCTTTGCATGCTGGGCCTCGCGTTCAATGAATGCAATCATGCGTTGATGCAGGGTGAAGGGGGACTGCAGCATTACTTTTAGGGCCTTGGCGTGGCCAAGGCCAGTGAGCTGCTGGAAGACTTCGTGGACATCGGCGCAGATGTCTTTATGGCTCGTGAAAAGACCGAAGTCGGTGTAGGTCCGGGCGGTTTTGGGGTGATAGTTCCCGGTGCCCAGGTGCACGTAGCGGCGCATGCCAGACTTTTCCCGACGGACAATTAAGCACATCTTGGCGTGGGTCTT
>JAGWXV010000070.1 GCA_018969705.1 Betaproteobacteria bacterium | reverse complement strand
GTGGCGGGCTTGGTCGGGGCCTTCGGAAGCGGCATGCTGGGCTCAGTCCTTGTGAAGTGAAGAAATTAAGGCGGGTTCTGCTGCTGGCGCGATCGCGGCCTGGTGATCAAAGAGCAAAAACGCGGCGGCCTTACGGCCTTCTGAGGCCAGCAGATTGAAGGTTCGGCAGGCGGCTGCCAGTGTCATGCATTCCACGCCGATACGCTGGCTGAGCATGGGGGCCGTGATCGCTGGCGAGAGAAATTTCTGTCGGGATCCTGTCCCAACTAAAACGATTTCGGGGCCCCATTGGGCGAGCATCTCCATGTGGCGGGCCTGAAGGCCCTCGACAGTGAGCCCGAGAAGCTCGGCCGGCCCGACATCGGAACGCACTAATAAAGAGGAGCTAAATCGGACGCCGTTGACCTCGATGAAGTCGGACCCGTAGGCGTTGATTCCGAAGGCGCTGCCATTGGGCTGCGCTGTAAAACTTGTGGAGACCGGTGACAAAGCCATCGAGGATCTAGCCTAACAGGTTTTCGGCGGTTTTTTGCAACTCTGAGGCTCGGTTAAAGTTAAGGTTTTCCCAACCGTTGGCCCCATAAAAAACCGCCATGAAGCCCTTTCCCCGCATTCAGCGACTGCCCCCCTATGTTTTCAACATTACCGGGGAGCTCAAAATGGCGGCCCGCCGCAGGGGCGAGGACATCATCGATATGAGCATGGGTAATCCCGATGGCCCGACGCCGCGGCACATTGTGGAAAAACTGATCGAGACGGCCGATAAGGAGCACACCCATGGCTACTCGGTCTCCAAGGGCATACCCCGGCTGCGTCGGGCGATCTGTAACTGGTATCAAAGCCGCTACGGAGTGGATCTTGACCCGGAGACTGAGGCCATCGTCACGATCGGCTCAAAAGAGGGCCTGGCCCATTTGATGTTGGCCACGCTTGATGCGGGCGACACTGTGCTCGTGCCCAATCCCAGCTATCCGATTCATATTTATGGGGCGATCATTGCGGGCGCCAGCATTCAGTCGTTTCGCATGGGCAGCGGCGTTGATTTTTTTCAAGAGCTCGAGCGCAACATCCGCGAGTCGATTCCAAAGCCCAAGATGATTATCTTGGGCTTTCCGAGTAACCCCACCGCCCAGTGTGTGGAGCTCGATTTTTTTGAGCGAATCGTTGCGCTTGCCAAGCAGCACGACATTCTGGTTGTGCACGATCTGGCTTATGCCGACATCTGCTTTGATGGATTCAAGCCGCCGTCGATCATGCAGGTGCCAGGCGCCCGGGATGTGGCGGTGGAATTTTTCACGATGAGTAAAAGCTACAACATGGCCGGCTGGCGTGTCGGGTTCATGGTGGGAAATCGGGAGCTGGTCGCCGCACTAGCTCGCATCAAGAGTTATCACGACTACGGCACCTTTACGCCCATTCAGGTGGCTTCGGTAATCGCACTGGAAGGCCCGCAGGATTGTGTCGAAGAAGTGCGGCTGAACTATCAACATCGGCGGGACGTGCTGTGTAAGGGCCTGCATGAAGCGGGCTGGATGGTAGAAGTGCCGCGGGCCTCCATGTATGTCTGGGCAGAGATTCCTGAGCCCTATAAGCACATGGGATCGCTAGAGTTTTCCAAAAAATTGCTTGCTGAGGCGAAGGTGGCGGTGTCACCGGGTGTTGGCTTCGGAGAGTACGGCGATGATCATGTTCGTTTTGCAATGATTGAGAATGAACAACGCACGCGTCAGGCCGTGCGCGGCATCAAAGAAATGTTTCGCAAAGATGGCTTGGTGAAGCCGCCGGCCTCCGCCCACGGAGAGGCCGCATGAGTTTGGGCGCTCTGCGGGTTGGCCTTGCAGGCTTAGGCACTGTCGGTGGCGGCACCTGGACGGTTCTAAATCGTAATTCCGATGAGATCCAGCGTCGGGCGGGCAGGCCAATCAACATCACTGCTGTTGCCGACCTTGATCAGGCAAAAGCCAAGGCACTGACCTCGGGCAAAGCCAGGGTACTAAACGATGCCATGGCGCTGGCCCGCGATCCTGAGATCGACGTGGTGATCGAGCTCATTGGCGGCTACGGCTTTGCCAAGGACTTTGTGCTGGAAGCGATCCGCAATGCCAAGCATGTGGTCACCGCGAATAAGGCCCTGCTTGCCGCGCATGGCAACGAGATTTTCGCAGCCGCCCGGCAGCGGGGTGTGATGGTGGCGTTTGAGGCGGCTGTTGCAGGTGGCATCCCGATTATCAAGGCCCTGCGCGAGGGTCTGACCGCAAACCGTATCGAGTGGATTGCCGGAATTATTAACGGCACAACCAATTTCATTCTCTCGGAGATGCGCGATAAAGGCCTGCCTTTTGAAGCTGTGCTCAAAGAAGCCCAACGGCTCGGCTATGCCGAGGCTGACCCTACCTTTGATGTGGAGGGTGTTGATGCGGCGCATAAGGCCACCATCATATCGGCCATCGCTTTTGGCGTTCCGATGCAGTTTGATCGAGCCCACATCGAGGGCATCAGCAGCCTGCAGGCGAAAGACATCGCCTATGCCGAGCAGCTTGGCTATCGCATCAAACTGTTGGGCATCACCAAGCGCCACGCAGACGGTATTGAACTGCGGGTACACCCAACACTAATTTCATCGAAAAAGCTGATTGCAAATGTGGAAGGCGCAATGAATGCCGTTTGGGTGAAGGGCGATGCAGTCGGCGATACCATGTATTACGGCAAGGGCGCGGGTGCAGAACCCACGGCGAGCGCTGTGATTGCTGATCTGGTCGATGTGGCACGCATGCTTACGGCCGATCCGGCCAATCGCGTGCCGTATCTGGCATTTCAGCCCGATCAGATGGCGGCGCTTGCGGTTGTGCCGATCGCGCAGGTACGGTCGTGCTACTACCTGCGGCTCAGGGTGAAGGATCAGCCGGGTGTGCTGGCCGACATCACCCGTGTGCTGGCTGATGGCCAGATTTCGATTGATACGTTTTTCCAGCGTGAGCCCGATGAGGGTATGGCCGAGACTGATGTGGTACTCATCACTCACCAGTGTGTCGAGCAGGATATGCAGGCCGCGATAGCTCGTATTGAGAAGCTACCTACGGTATTGGCAAAGGCGGTGATGTTGCGCATGGAGGCGTTCGTCTGAACTACGTTTCCACCCGCTTGACAGGCCCTGCCGCCCGGATGGGCCGATTTCAAGACATTTTGCTGGAAGGGCTGGCCCAGGACGGTGGCTTGGCCATGCCGGCATCGCTTCCCCAGATCGGTCGCGAGGAGTTACTGCAGTTTTCAGTGCTCGCTTATCCTGAGCTCGCCACAGAAATCATTTCTCGATTTGCGGATGACATCAATCCTGCTGTGATTCAGCGCCTGTGTCTGCAGGCCTATACGAAGCAGAAATTTGGCAGCGCGCAGATTGCGCCGCTGGCATCGCTTGGGCAGGAGCAGGGCGCACCGCTAGCGATACTGGAGCTCTCCAATGGGCCGACTTTGGCCTTTAAAGATATGGCCATGCAGATGCTGGGCCAGTTGTTTGAGTATGTGCTGACCCGCCGCGGGGAGACCCTGAATATCCTGGGCGCCACTTCAGGCGATACGGGCAGCGCGGCCGAGTACGCCATGCGCGATAAGCATGCGGTGTCGGTTTTTATGCTTTCGCCGCAGGGCCGCATGAGCGCATTTCAGCGGGCCCAGATGTATTCGCTACAAGAACCCAATATTCATAATCTTGCCGTTGAAGGCGTGTTCGATGACTGCCAAGACATGGTCAAAGCGGTCTCGGCCGATCTGGAGTTCAAGGCCAAGTGGCGCATCGGCACCGTGAATTCCATTAACTGGGCGCGCATCATGTCCCAGGTGGTGTACTACTTCAAGGGCTATCTCAGCGCGGTGAAGGCTTATGGATTGCATATTGGTGATCCCGTGTCGTTCAGCGTACCTTCGGGAAATTTCGGCAATGTATTTTCGGGCTTTATCGCCAAGTCTATGGGCCTGCCGATTCGCAGGCTGATTGTGGCGACCAATGAAAATGATGTGCTGGATGAATTTTTTCGCACAGGTGTGTATCGGGTGCGGAGCTCCAAAGAGACTTATCAGACATCGAGTCCTTCGATGGATATCTCCAAAGCATCGAACTTTGAGCGTTTTATCTTTGCCATGACTGGCCATGATGGCGCTGGAACTGCTGCACTCTGGCGCGAACTTTCGCAGTCCGGCCAGTTCGATTTGAAAGCATCGCAGCCCCAGGCATGGGAGCGGGTCAAAGCAAGCCAGATGGTCTCGGGTAAGAGCACCCATCAGAGTCGGCTGCAGACGATTCGTGATCTGGCGTCTCGCTATCAACGGCTGATTGATCCGCACACTGCGGATGGTGTGTTCGTTGGACGCCAGTATCTTGAGCCGGGGGTTCCCATGATTTGCCTAGAAACCGCGCTGCCGACTAAATTTGAAGAAACGATCCGAGAGGCCCTGGGCCAGCCTGCGCCGCGGCCGCCGGGGCTGCAGCAGCTGGAGTCGTTGCCACAGCGCGTGGCGCAGATCAGCCAGGATGTCGAAGCGTTAAAGCGCTTCATTGAGCAGCACGCCTTGCGATGAAAACGGCTGCGGAGGCCCTTCAGATACTGATCTCCTCGATGCGGCCCATCACCGAGATGGGGCGCATCTCCGTTGTCGATGGATTGGGCCGTGTACTGGCAGAGCCTGTGGTCTCGCCGATCGATGTTCCGGCTTACGATAATAGCCAGATGGACGGCTACGCGGGTGTGGCTGTGGAAATGAATAATGCGCTGGATCCTTTGCCAGTCTCGCAGCGCATTGCGGCTGGCCACCCGGGAAGCCCATTGGTACCCGGTACAGTAGCTCGAATTTTTACTGGCGCAGCCATTCCATCAGGTGCAAATGCGGTGGTGATGCAGGAGCAGACTGTCGCCGCAGACGAGCACAGTATTCGGCTAATGCAGCCAGTAGCGCCTGGACAGAACATTCGGCCCAAAGCTGGCGATCTTCATCGTGGTCAAGTGATTCTGCAGAAGGGCCGACGCTTATCGGCGGCTGATATTGGCCTGTGTGCATCGGTCGGTCTGGCTGAAGTTTCAGTGATGCGCAGGCTGCGGGTGGCGGTATTTTCATCAGGTGATGAGCTGCGTCAGCCCGGCGAATCCCTGTCGTTTGGCCAAATCTACGACAGCAATCGCAGGATGATTCTGGCCCTTGTGCAGGGGGCCGGCTGTACACCGATCGATATGGGCTGTCTGCCTGATCAGTTCGCCATGACACGTGATCGTTTGCAGCAGGCCGCAAGCCAGTGTGATGCCCTATTAACCTGTGGCGGCGTTTCGGTCGGCGAGGAGGATCACATCAAGTCGGCAATCTCGGCATTGGGAACACTCGATCTGTGGAAGGTCGCGATTAAGCCCGGCAAACCATTTGCATTTGGCCGGGTGGGTGAGGCGGTCTTTATGGGCATGCCTGGAAATCCCGTCGCCGCATGGGTCACCTTTTGCTTATTGATTCGACCGGCACTGCTGACTTTGGCGGGCGCTCGGGTGAGCCCACCGATCGGATCAAGGCGGCCGGCGGCTTTTGATTGGCCCCAGCCCGA
>JAGWXV010000069.1 GCA_018969705.1 Betaproteobacteria bacterium | reverse complement strand
GAGGACAACAGCCACGTCCGCCAGCTGCTGGAAGGCCCAGGCCAGGGCAGGGTGCTGGTGGTGGATGGGGGTGGCAGCGACCGCTGCGCCCTGGTGGGGGGCAATCTTGGCCAGCTGGCGGTCAAAAATGGCTGGGCGGGCATCATCGTCAATGGCTGCGTGAGGGATTCCCAGGAGCTTTTGGAGTGCGCGGTGGGGGTCTGGGCGATCGCGACTCATCCTCGGCGCAGCGATCGACAGGGAGCTGGCCAGCGCGATATTGCGGTGGATATAGCCGGAGTGATGGTCCGGCCTGGAAACTGGTGCTACGCCGATGCTGACGGAATACTTGTCAGCGACAAGAAACTGGCGTAACTGATCAAAAATTACCCAGTTCGAAGGCGCCCTTGTTGTGACAATCCTGTGACGTTTTTATGACCGAGTTTTCCACAAAAACTGTGGACAACTTTCGGGTCAGTAAACGTTTCAGATGTCTGCATGAGTTCGTGATTTGACACGCATGGAAATTTTTCTTCTCAATGGCAGAGCAACGAAAAAATAATTACAACGAATCATCGATTCGTGTGTTAAGGGGACTCGAGCCGGTGCGTCAGCGGCCGGGCATGTACACACGCACTGAAAATGCGTTGCACATTCTTCAAGAAGTCATTGACAACAGCGCGGATGAAGCGCTTGCTGGCCATGCAAAAAATATTCATGTCACGCTGCACTCAGATGGGAGCGTGAGCGTGGCCGATGATGGCCGCGGTATTCCGGTGGGCAAGCACCCCGATGAGAATGTTTCGGTGGTCGAGATCGTGTTTACGCGGCTGCATGCCGGTGGAAAGTTTGATAAGACCGCAGGCGGCGCCTATGCATTTAGTGGTGGCCTGCATGGGGTGGGCGTCTCCGTGACCAATGCCTTGTCCAAGCGCCTAGAGGTTACGGTATGGCGTGATGGTGGCGAGCACCGTATTGTTTTCGCTGATGGTGAGGTCATTGAGCCTTTAAAACGCACGTCGGCTGCTGCTGGCCGTGCAGGCACCTCGGTGCGGGTCTGGCCTGATGCAAAGTATTTTGATGATGCCGCGATCCCTGCTGCTGAGTTAGCCCGCAGTCTGAAGGCCCGCGCAGTGCTGCTGCCTGGTGTGATCACCCATTTGGTCAACGAGAAAACCGGCAAGTCTGAATCCTGGCGTTATCAAGGTGGCCTGAAAGATTATCTTTTGGAGTTGGTCGAATTCGAGCCCCTGGTGGTTGATCCCTGGCTGGGCGAGGGCTATGTCGGCGCAGGCGATGAGACCTTTGCAATTGGCGAGGGCGCCCAATGGGCGGTGGCCTGGACTGCGGAGGGCTCCACGCCGCGGGAATCGTTTGTCAATCTCATTCCAACGACTGCCGGTGGCACGCATGAGGCGGGACTTCGCGAGGGTTTATTTTCCGCGGTCAAAGGATTTATCGAGCAGCACAACCTGATGCCCAAGGGCGTAAAGGTCTTGCCCGAGGATGTGTTTTCGCGGGTGAGCTTTGTGCTGTCCGCCAAGGTCTTAGATCCGCAGTTTCAGGGCCAAACCAAGGAGAAACTCACCAGCCGTGATGCCCTGAGGCTTGTTGCAAGCCAGATCCGGCCGCCGCTTGAGCTTTGGCTAAATCGGGATCTCGAGTCTGCACGAAAGATTGCTGAGTTGGCGATTCGGGCAGCCCAGCACCGGGCCCGCTCCGCGCAAAAAATAGAAAAGAAAAAAGGCTCCGGAGTGGCAGTGCTGCCGGGAAAGCTCACCGACTGTGAGTCCACGGATATCGCACGCAACGAGATTTTTTTGGTGGAGGGCGACTCTGCAGGTGGCTCTGCCAAGATGGGCCGCGATAAAGAATTTCAGGCAATACTGCCGCTGCGGGGAAAGGTCCTTAATACTTGGGAGACGGAACCCGATCGGCTCTTTGCCAATGCCGAGGTCCACGACATTGCCGTGGCCCTGGGCATTGATCCGCATGGCATCTCCGAGTCGATCAATTGGAATAATCTGCGCTACGGCAAGGTCTGCATCCTGTCGGATGCCGATGTGGATGGCGCCCACATCCAGGTCCTGTTGTTGACTTTGTTTTTTAAGCACTTTCCGCAGCTGGTGCAGCGCGGCCATGTGTTTGTGGCCCGGCCGCCGCTGTTTCGTATCGATGTCAACGCCAGCGGCAAGCGGGCGGCCCGAAAACTTTATGCGCTCGATGACGGCGAGCTGACGCATGTGCTCGATAAGCTGCGGCAGGAGGGCCTGCGTGAGACGGCATGGAGCATCTCGCGGTTTAAGGGCCTGGGCGAGATGAGTGCCGAGCAGCTCTGGGAGACCACCCTGAATCCGGACACACGCCGGCTTTCCTTGGTGGCGCTGGGCGAGGTGGACGCGATGGGCACCACCAAGCGGTTTCATCTACTGATGGGTCGCACCGAGGCGGCCTCCCGCCGCGCATGGCTTGAGGAAAAAGGCCACGAGGCCGAGGCCGATCTCTAAATGCCGCGTAAACCCAGCAGCAAAAATAGCACTCCGGATTTATTCGAGTCATCTGGCAGTGATGCAATGGCCTCCAATGCCGAGGCATGGTCATCGCAGGCGCCCTTGGGCATTCGTTTTGATGGCGAGATGATCACGCTGGCGGATTTTGCAGAGCGTGCGTATCTCGATTACGCGGTCTCGGTCGTCAAGGGCCGGGCCCTGCCAGATCTCTGCGATGGTTTAAAGCCGGTGCAGCGGCGCATTTTGTACGCGATGCATCGGATGTCGCTTGCTGTATCGGCAAAGCCAGTGAAATCGGCCCGCGTGGTCGGCGATGTGCTCGGAAAATATCATCCACATGGTGATCAGTCGGCCTACGATGCACTGGTCCGTCTTGCGCAGGGCTTCTCGGTGCGCTACCCCTTGATTGATGGCCAGGGAAATTTTGGTTCACGCGACGGTGATGGCGCGGCAGCGATGCGCTACACCGAGGCCCGGCTTACCGCATTTGCCGCGCTGCTACTCGATGAAATCGATGAAGGTACGGTTGATTTCGGGCCAAACTACGACGGCTCGTTTACCGAACCGCTGCGTCTTCCCGCGCGGCTGCCGGTGGTCTTATTAAATGGCGCCTCTGGCATAGCGGTGGGCATGGCCACCGAAATCCCGCCGCATAACGCGACCGAGGTCGCCGCCGCCGCTGTCGCCTTAATCGATAAGCCCGACCTCTCTGAGCGCGAGTTAATGAAATTAATTCCCGGGCCAGATTTTCCCGGCGGAGGGCAAATCATTTCATCGGCCGAAGAAATTGCCCAGGCCTACAGCGCTAGCCGCGGTTCCTTAAAAACCCGCGCCCGCTGGAGCATTGAAGAGATGGCCCGCGGCCAGTGGCAGGTGGTAGTGCATGAACTTCCCCCAGGTGTATCTGCGCAGCGGGTGCTTGAAGATATTGAAGAGATTACCAATCCGAAGGTGAAGGCAGGAAAGAAATCGCTCTCTGCAGAGCAGCAGCAATTGAAGTCACTCATGCTGGGCGTGCTGGATACGGTCCGTGATGAATCGGGCAAGGATGCCGATGTGCGGCTGGTATTTGAGCCCAAGTCATCACGCCAGGATCGCGACGAATTTATTAAGGTGCTGCTTGCGCATACGCCTCTGGAGAGCTCGGTGGCCATGAACCTGGTGGCGGTGGATATTGATGGCCGGCCGCGCTCCATGTCGCTGCTGGAGATCCTGTCTCAGTGGGTCACTTATCGGATCGAGACCGTACGCCGCCGCACCTCGCACCGTCTCGAGCAGGCCCGCCGTCGTATCCACATCCTCGAGGGCCGCTCCATCGCCTTATTGAATATTGATAAGGTCATCAAAGTCATTCGAGAAAGCGATGAGCCCAAGCCAGCATTGGTAAAAAAATTCGGACTCACTGAGATTCAGGCCGAGGACATCCTTGAAATTCGTCTGCGGCAGCTGGCCCGGCTTGAGGCAATCAAGATTGAGAAAGAGCTTGCGGAGTTACGCGATGAGGAAGGCCGGCTTGTGCACCTTCTCGAAAACGAACGCAGCCTGCGCAAAAGTGTCGCAAAAGAAATTGAGCAAGACGCCAAGAACTTTGGCGATAAACGCCGAACACTGCTGAAGGCCGCAGAGCGGACCAGTGTTGAGGTGCCAGTGGTCGATGAGCCCGTCACGGTCATTGTGTCGGTCAATGGCTGGGTCCGGGCCCGCCAGGGCCATGGCCATGATCCCACCCAGTTCGGGTTTAAGACGGGCGATGCGCTATATGACTGCTTTGAGTGCCGAACGGTCGACACTCTGGTGGCCCTGTCCAGCACGGGACGAAGCTATTCAGTGCCGGTGGGTCAGCTGCCCGGTGCCCGAGGCGATGGTGTGCCATTGACCTCCATGGTGGAGCTTGAGCCAGGTGCCGTGTTGACACAATTTGCGGCAGGCGAGCCGGCCGCACGGCTGGTCATTGGCACACAGTTTGGCCTGGGGTTTATCACCACGATTGAATCCATGATGACTCGGCAGCGGGCAGGTAAGCAGTTCATGACCATTGAGCGGTCGGACGCGCCATCGCTGATGCGGATGATTGCCGCGCAGGCCAGTCAGCTTGCCATGCTGTCGGCAAAAGGCAGGCTGCTGATTGTGGGATTGGCTGATGTCAAAGTACTGCCAACCGGCGGGCGGGGCGTATTGCTGATCGATCCTGAGGCAAAGGCCGATGGCTTTATTGATGCCGCAGGCCTGGCGCCCAAGTCTGGACTGCATGTCTTTGGGGCTGGCCGGGCCGGTAAGCCCGCCGAGGCGTTGCTGGATGCAAAGGCCCTGAAGACTTATGAAGGCAATCGGGCCCGTCGGGGCAAGCTGCTGGAGCTGCGCTTCAAACCAAGCCGTATCAAGCCGGGCTCTTGAAATCGGGCCAGACGGCCCCCATCTCCAGCAGAAGTTAATCAGCACGACCAAGGAATTGCCATGTCAAAAGAAACCTTAGCCTTTCAGACCGAGGTCAAGCAGCTGCTGCACCTCATGATTCATTCGCTGTATAGCAACCGCGATATTTTTCTGCGCGAGTTGGTGTCTAACGCTTCGGATGCCTGCGACAAGCTGCGGGTCGAGGCCCTGCAGAAATCGGATCTCTATGAAGGCGATGGCGAATTGAAGATCCGCCTTGCTGTCGACAAAGAGGCCCGCACCATCACCATCTCGGATAACGGCATCGGCATGAGCCGCGAAGAGGCTATCGAGCATCTGGGCACGATAGCTAAGTCCGGCACAAAGGAATTCATGAAAAGCCTGACGGGCGATGATTCCAAGGACAGCAACCTGATTGGCCAGTTTGGGGTTGGTTTTTATTCCGCATTCATCGTGGCCGATCAGGTCACGGTGATCAGTCGCCGCGCAGGCCTGCCCTCTAGTGATGCGGTCCGCTGGGAATCAGATGGCTCGGGTGAATTCAGTGTGCAGGCGGTTGATAAACCCGGCCGTGGCACCGATGTGATTTTGCATCTGCGACCGAAGGAGTCTGATGATCCGGATGCCAAGGGCCACGATGATCTTCTGGAGCACTGGACAATCAAAGAGATCCTAAAGCGCTACTCTGACCACATTGG
>JAGWXV010000068.1 GCA_018969705.1 Betaproteobacteria bacterium | reverse complement strand
GTGCCGACACCGGCTCACTGAACCGGCCGGACCAGCCTTCGTTTTTCTTTGAAAATTGTTCGGCCATGAGATTGATACACTTCGCAATATGTGGATTATTGCATCGCGCGAAAGCCGTCTGGCGATGTGGCAGGCCGAACATGTGCAGTCTCTGCTGGAAAAGGCCTCCGCAGGCCCGGTCCAGATTCTCGGCATGACCACCCGTGGCGACCAGATTCTTGATCGCACCTTATCGAAAGTTGGGGGCAAGGGCCTATTTGTAAAGGAGCTGGAGACCGCCCTGGAAGACGGCCGGGCCCATCTGGCGGTCCATTCGCTAAAAGATGTCCCGATGGAGCTGCCGCAAGGCTTTGAGCTGGCCTGTGTCATGCGCCGGGAAGATCCCCGTGATGCCTTTGTCTCCAATGATTTTTCCGGACTTGATGCCTTGCCCCAAGGTGCGGTGGTGGGCACTTCGAGCCTGCGGCGCGAGGCGCAGCTCAGAGCCCGCTATCCGGGCCTAAAGATTGTGCCCCTGCGCGGCAATCTGGATACGCGGCTTGCCAAGCTGGATCGCGGCGAGATGCAGGCCATCATCCTTGCAGCAGCCGGATTAAAACGGCTGGGCTTAGCCCAACGCATTCGCGAGATTCTCCCGCCTGAAGTCTTGCTGCCTGCTGCGGGCCAGGGAGCGCTTGGTATTGAGATTCGTAGTGATGGCCACGCCATTCGCTCAGCCTTATCGCCGCTTGCCGATACACGGACCTTTTATGAAGTTCGGGCAGAGCGGGCGGTCTCGCGGGCCCTCGGCGGCAGCTGTCAGGTGCCGCTTGCGGCCTATTGCATCACCGAGCCGGATGGCAAAACCTTGTATCTGCGGGCCCTGGTTGCCATGACAGATGGCTCCAAGGTGCTGCGTGTCGAGTGTCGTGGCGAAGATCCTGAGGCCATTGGACTTCAGGCTGCCGGGCTTTTAAAAGAGCAGGGCGCCCAGCAGATTCTGCAAGCACTAAACGCCCCTTAAGCGCCTGCAGATGGGCGAACTGCGAATGCGGCACGTCTGGATGATCCGGCCGGAGTGGTCTGAGCCTGCGTTAATGCCCGCCCAGGCTGAGCATCACGGTGATGCAAGGCTTAAAGCAATGCCCTTGCAGCGCTTAGAGGTCCTTCACCCCGATACTGCAGTACTACAGGTCTTAAACGATGCGGCCTGCCCTTGGATCGTCTGGACGAGCCCGGCAGCTGTTTCAGCATTTTTTTTCTGGCTAAAGCGTCACGGAGTCGACACGTTTTTTTTGAACAAAGTTCGGCTTGCGGTTATTGCAAGCGGAACCCGTGATCAGCTGCTCAGGCTTTACCCCGAGGCCGGCACGATCATCGTTGCCGAGCAAGACGAGCGGGCGGACGCCGAGGGCCTGCTGAGTGCAATGGATCGTTGTATCGCGCAAGAATCAAGCGATTGGGCCCGACAGACGCTGCTGATTGTGGAAGGTGAGTCCAACCGGCCGACCCTGCGCGCGGGGTTTGAGGCCCGCGGCGCGCACGCCCTGCTGGCTGTGCTGTATCGGCGCATTGCGTCTGCGTGGCCTGAGTCGGCCTGGGCTGAGATTGCCGGCTCAGACCCGGGCGGACTTGGCCTTGTGGTGACCTCCTCGGCGGCTGGCCGGCAACTCATATCGGCGTTTCAGGCGCGCGGAATTGCACTTTCGCAGGTGATCTGGTGCACACACCACGCGGCAATTGCTGAGCTGCTGCAATCGGCAGGTGCGACAGCAGTGCGGCGTGTTCGCTTGAATCATCAGTGGCTCAGTTACGATCTCTTTGAGCATGAAGCCCATTGGTAAATCACTTTTCGCTGCAGTAAGCCTTGCAGCACTACTCGCACTCGGCTGGTGGGCAATCGATCGGCCACCCGCTCCGGTGGAGGCCACGCGGGCGGATCAGATTGATCGCGAATGGCTCACGGAAATGCAGGCCTCGGCGCAGCTGCTTTCCGATAGCGTTTTAGCGGGCGGCAATATCAATGCTGCCTTGGCGATGTTGGACGCGATTGAGTCCCGCATCGTGCGCCATCCCGCGAAAGAGAAATTGGTGGCGGTGCGGGTGGCGATTGCCACCGATCGGCAGCGGCTTATCGCATTGCGGGCTGTGGATCTTCAGCAGGCGGCCGCACAGATCGAGGCGATTATTCTGGATATCGACAGCCTGCCTTTGATTACATCAGCGGCTGCGATCGCGCCCATCGACTCAGACCGTGCGGCAAGCGCATCGGCTGGGCTGTCTGTAATGCAGTCAACGATTGAAGCGATTCAATCGCGCTTAGCGGGCATGGTGCGCATTCGTCGTGTTGAGAACCCAGAGGCCATATTTCTGTCGCCGGAGCAAGGCGCCTTGGTGACCGAACGACTCAGGCTGCGACTGCTCTCTGCACGGATTGCCTTGGTGGCCCGTCAAGACAAAATTTTCGCGCAGGACATCGGGCAGGCCGAAAAGATTCTTGCCGAAGTTTTTGAGTCACAAAATAGCCGGGTCATGGCCCATCGCAAGACACTGGCGGCCATCAAAGGCCTGATTGAAAAAATTCCCCTGCCGACATCGCTTGCGCTGACCGAGGCCCTCAGTGCAGTCCGGCCGAGCGGGGAAGGGCCGGCCAGCACCACGCCATGAAAGGCCTTGCAATCTTTTTGCTCGCAGCCCTGCTGCTGGCTGCAGCTGTGGTGATGCTCGATCTGAATTTAGGCAATCTGACACTGTGGCTGCCGCCGTATCGCATCGATATGTCGTTACAGCTGGCGCTGTTTAGCCTGCTCATCATTTTCGTCGGGCTGGTGGTGCTGGCGCTCCTGGTGATTCAGCTGGCAAGCATTCCGGCCCGGGTAAAACGCTTTCGGCTGCATCGCACTCAGAATCAGCGGCTTGGCCGGCTTGCCGCGCTGACCATCGACTACTTTGAGGGCCGGTTTGCGCGGGTCGTAAAAGAGTCGCGCGGCCTTCGCGAAGATACGGGCCTGCTGCGGGATTCGCCCGCGACATTGGCAGCCGCTGACGCATTGGCGGCAAGCGCTGCCCATCAGCTGCGAGATACACGTCTGCGAGATGAACTCTTAGCTGAGCTGCGAGATGATTCGGTGGGCTCACCCCGGGCCGACACCACATTGGCCGCCCTGCTTGAGGCCGAGTTTGCGTTGGATGACCATCGGGGCCAGCGGGCCCTATCTGCGCTTGCGCCGCTGATTAAAGGTGATCGCCGCAATGTCCACACTTTCAGGCTTGCGCTTAAAGCCAATCAGCAGCAGGGCAACTGGGACGAGGTGCTGAGACTTGGAAAATTACTGGAGAACCGTCGTGCGATTTCTGCGGCCCTTGCCACAGAAATTAAACGCGAAGTGGCCCGGGCATGGATTGCCCAAGGCCGCCATAGTCAGGCCATCGGCCTGATTGAATCGGCGCTAAAAAAAGAGTGGGACTCGGGGCTGGCCATGCTCTATGGCCATGCCGAGGGCAATGCCCGAGACCAGCTTCAGCGGCTGGAGGCCTGGCTGCGCGATCAGCCTCGCGATGCCGAACTCAATTGGTCGATGGGCCGAATCTGTCAGCGGCAGGCCCTCTGGGGCAAGGCCCGCATGCATTTCGAGACATCGCTGCGGATTAAGCCCATGGTCGCCACGCATCTGGCCTTAGCTGAAGTGGCCGAGCGCTTAGATGAAAAAGAAACCGCCGCCTCCCACTGGAAGGCGGCGGCTCAGATGACCGCTTAAGACAGCGAGAAAACTACTTCGCTGCCATTGGCAGTATCGGCACGATCAGCAGTGCAACGATATTGATGATTTTGATCAGCGGATTCACCGCCGGACCTGCGGTGTCCTTGTAGGGATCGCCCACGGTATCGCCAGTGACCGCCGCCTTGTGGGCATCCGAGCCCTTGCCACCATGGTTGCCATCTTCAATGTATTTCTTGGCGTTATCCCATGCACCACCGCCGGTACACATGGAGATGGCCACAAAGAGTCCGGTCACGATAGTGCCCATCAGCATGCCGCCTAAGGCCTTCGGCCCGAGTGCCAGACCAACAATGACCGGCACCACCACAGGCAGCAGCGAGGGGATGATCATCTCTTTGATGGCGGCCTTAGTCAGCATGTCGACTGCCGTGTGGTACTCGGGCTTGGCAGTGCCTTCCATGATGCCTTTGATCTCGCGGAACTGACGGCGGACCTCGGTCACCACGGCGCCAGCGCAGCGGCCTACTGCCTCCATCGCCATCGCGCCAAACAGATAAGGAATCATGCCGCCGATAAAGAGGCCAATAATGACCTCGTGATCCGAGAGATCGAACTTGATGCTATGGCCCATACCCTCAAGGGCGTGGGTGTAGTCAGCAAACAGCACCAGCGCCGCCAATCCTGCTGAACCGATGGCATAGCCTTTGGTCACTGCCTTGGTGGTGTTGCCGACTGCATCCAGCGGATCGGTCACGTTACGGACTTCCTTGGGTAGTTCGGCCATCTCAGCAATACCGCCAGCGTTATCGGTGATTGGGCCATAGGCGTCGAGCGCCACGATGATGCCGGCCATGGACAGCATTGAGGTCGCAGCGATTGCGATGCCGTATAAGCCCGCCAGTGCATAGGCTGCAAAAATCGCCACGCAGACCGACAGCACGGGCAGTGCAGTGGAGCGCATTGAGACCGCAATGCCTGCGATGATGTTGGTGGCATGGCCAGTCTCGGATGCAGAGGCCACATGCCGCACCGGTGCATATTCGGTGGCGGTGTAGTACTCGGTGATCACCACCATGGCTGCGGTCAGTGCAATGCCCACGATCGAGGCAAGCCAGAGATTCATCACGGTCATGCCCGGCACCGCCTGTGCAGCGCCGCCCATGATCCAGTCCGTGACAAAGTAAAACGCAATCACGGACAGCACTGCGGCAACGATCAGGCCTTTGTATAGCGCTGTCATGATTTTTCCGGTGCCGGAGTACTTCACAAAGAAGCAGCCGATAATCGAAGCAATCACCGATACGCCGCCGAGCGCCAGGGGATAAATTGCCGCCTCAGCCGCGATGGTTTTCATCAGCAGCGCGCCCAGCAGCATGGTGGCGATCACGGTTACGGCATAGGTCTCAAACAGATCAGCTGCCATGCCGGCACAGTCGCCCACGTTATCGCCGACGTTATCGGCAATCACTGCGGGATTGCGGGGGTCGTCTTCAGGAATGCCCGCTTCGACCTTGCCCACCAAGTCAGCACCGACATCAGCGCCTTTGGTGAAGATACCGCCGCCCAAACGCGCAAAGATTGAAATCAAGGAAGAACCAAAGGCCAGTCCCACCAGCGGATGCAGGGCCTTGAGCACATCACCAGTGCGGGCAAGCTCAAACGCGTAAAAGCCAGCAACGCCTACCAGTCCTAACCCGATCACAAACATGCCGGTGATCGCGCCGCCTTGAAACGCAATCGACAGGGCTGGGTTAATGCCTGAGCGTGCGGCCTCGGCGGTGCGGACATTGGCCCGCACATTGATGTTCATGCCGATAAATCCCGCAGCGCCTGAGAGTACGGCACCGATTGCAAAGCCAATTGCGGTGTCCAGGCCCAGGCCGGGAATGATGGCAATCAGAATAAAGATCACCACGCCCACAATGCCAATGGTCCGGTACTGCCGTCCCAAATAGGCGGAGGCACCTGCCTGGATTGCGGTTGCAATTTCCTGCATCCGCTCATTTCCGGCCGACTTGGCCAGGATCCAACGGCTTGAGATGACGCCGTACACAATGGCCAACAGGCCACACACCAAAGCCAGATTCAGTCCCATCGACATGGGGTTCTCCTTTTTATGAAATTTCTCGTCC
>JAGWXV010000067.1 GCA_018969705.1 Betaproteobacteria bacterium | reverse complement strand
GCCATCATCATTCTGGTGAGCTTGATGAAGAAGATCGAACCTTTGGCAATATCGGCGAGGCACTCTCGCGGGCAGCACATGGCCGCTGACTCCAATCGAGCCAAGAGCCTGCTTACTGCGCTGCAGCTCTCGAGTCCCGCTTTGCCGATTGGGGGATTTGCTTACTCACAGGGCCTGGAGTGGGCGATTGAGGAAGGCACGATCCATGATTACAGCTCTGCCCAGTCGTGGATCACCGACATGCTGCACTTAAGCCTTGGGCGGCAGGAATTGGTACTGTGGCGGGCTTGCTATCAGGCGGTAGCAGCAAATCAGTTTGAAGAGTTGGCAGGCTTAAATGCGCGAATCTATGCGTTAAAAGAAACCGCGGAGCTTCGCCAGGAGACCACGCAGATGGGCCAGTCACTGGCCCGATTGTTTTCCGTTTGGGATGGCGCAGCCGGTTTGTCTGGGCTCGCGCTGACTCGGCCGTGGACCTATCCTGCGGCCCATGCGGGGCTATGTGCCAGCACTGGCTTAGATGAAACCACTGGGATGGCCAGCTTTGCCTGGTCGTGGTGTGAGAATCAGGTACTCACTGCCATCAAACATGTGCCGCTGGGCCAGACCGATGGCCAGCGGCTGCTGCAGGGGCTTCATGCTGAATTGCAGATAGCGATTCAGACAGCGCAGGCCTTAGAGTTAAGCCGCATGGGCTCGGCACTTTTTGGGCTGACGGTTGCTTCCGCCCGGCACGAGACCCAATACAGTCGATTGTTCAGAAGCTAAAGCAAGGAAAATCCAAGATGTCACAAGCACAACAGACCACCAAGGCCACAGGGCCGCTGCGTGTCGGAGTAGGCGGGCCAGTGGGCTCCGGCAAAACCACCCTCATTGAAGTGCTCTGCAAATCCATGCGCGATCAGTATGAATTGGCTGTGGTCACCAATGACATCTTCACCAAAGAAGATGAACGCATTTTGGTGGCCTCCGAGGCGCTTCCAGCAGAGCGCATCATGGGGGTGGAGACAGGCGGCTGCCCACACACTGCAATCCGTGAGGATGCGTCCATCAATTTAGAGGCAGTGGCACGCATGCAGCAGCGTTTTCCCGCGCTGGATGTGATCTTTATCGAATCGGGTGGCGATAATCTCGCGGCCACCTTCAGCCCCGAGCTCTCTGATCTAACGATTTATGTGATTGATGTTGCCGGCGGAGAAAAAATCCCCCGCAAAGGCGGGCCAGGCATTACGCGCAGCGATCTTTTTGTGATCAATAAATCGGATCTTGCGCCGCATGTCGGAGCCAACCTTGATGTCATGCGCCGAGATACGGCCGCCATGCGGCCGAGCCGGCCATGGGTCATGACCAATCTAAAGACCCGCGATGGGCTCGCTGAGATTATTCGGTTTATTGAAACGAAGGGTTGCCTGACTGCGCACTGAAGGATCGCGCGCAAAAGGATCGTGCACTGGGCCAGCCGGATTTACTGAGGGGCCGGGCCCTTGCGGTCTTTTACTGGGGTAGAGAACTTGTAATCGATATCCCAAGGAAAAAAGATCCACTTGGTCTGCTTGAATTCTTTGACAAAGGTATCCACGATCGGACGGCCGGCAGGCTTGGCATATAACGTTGCAAAGTGGGCCTTGGGCAGCATGGAGCGGACCATGCGGGCAGTTTTTCCCGTATCCACAAGGTCATCGACCATGAGAAAACCGTCGCCATCACCGGATACGCCTTTCAGGACCTGCAGGCTGCCCTGAATCTGTTCGGCTGCGCCACCAGATGCGTTACCGGATGCGCCATAGCTCACCACGCAGACGGTATCAATGAGGCGGATATCCAACTCGCGGGCAATCAATGCGGCGGGCACCAGGCCGCCGCGGGTAACTGCAATGATGCCCTTCCAGGGTTTAATGGAGTGCAGGACCTCGGAGAGGTAGCGGGCATCCCGATGCAGCTCTGGCCAGGAGATGACGATGTCATCTTCGTATGGATTGCGGGGGGAGTCCGACATTGAATTATCGATTCTGGCCGCGGAAGGCCCAGCCCGTGAAGCGCTTTTCGATCACTGCTGTGGCGGCATAGAGCACGATGCCCAGAAATGCCAGCACCAACAACCCCGCAAACACGATGTTGACCTGAAACGCCGCCTGGGCATCCAGCATGAGCTTGCCGATGCCCTTGTTGGAGCCCACTGTTTCCGAGACCACCGCGCCCACGAAGGCCAGGGTGATGGCCACCTTCAGTGAGCCAAAAAAATACGGCAGTGATCGCGGAATGCCGACCTTGCGCATGATGTCGAGCTTGGATGCGCCCAAGGCGCGCAAGACATCTTCAAGCTCAGGCTCGGTGGTGGCCAATCCGGTGGCCACGTTCACCACAATCGGAAAAAAAGAAATCAAAAAGGCGGTGATCACGGCAGGAATTTCGCCCAGGCCGAACCAGAGGATCAGCACGGGCACGACCGCCACTTTTGGGATGGAGTTAAAGCCAATCAGGATGGGATAGATGGCTGAATACAAGGCCCGATGCCAGCCCACTGCGATGCCCAAGAGCAATCCGAAAACGGTGGCAAGCGCAAAGCCCACGAGTGTGGTCCAGAGCGTGACCCAGGAATTCGTGATGATCGGGGCCTTGAATTGCCACAGGGCCGCAAACACATCACTCGGAGCGGGAAGAATGGTGATCGGGATGGAGAAGAGATCGCAGAACAATTCCCAGAACACGAATAAGGCCACAGTAAAGCCTGCCGGCGGCAGAATCTGCTGCATAAAATCTTCGCGAGTCATTAGTGCTTACCTCCGATCAAGGAGCGTAGCTCGTGAACGATTTCCTGAAACGCTTGGGTATAAGTGACTTCGAGATCCCGGGGCCGAGCGAGGGTCACGGAACACTTTTTCAGAATTCGGCCCGGACGATTGGACATCACATACACCGTGTCGGCGAGAAACACGGCCTCGCGAAGATCGTGGGTCACCAGCATCACCGTGACCTTACGCTGGGCCTGAATGTCACGAAGCGTGCACCAGAGCTCTTCGCGGGTGAACGCATCGAGTGCGCCAAAGGGCTCATCGAGCATGAGGATCTCGGGCTCATGAATCAGCGCCCTGCAGATGGAGGCCCGCTGCTGCATGCCACCGGAGAGCTGCCAGGGGAATTTTTCTGTGAAGCCGGTCAAGCCCACCGACTCGAGTAACTGGGTTGCTTTTTGCCGATAGGCAGCCCGCTCAGAGCGAATGCGGCTGCGATGCGGCTGCACAATTTCCAAAGGCAGCAGCACGTTGTCAACGCAGGTGCGCCAGGGCAAGAGATTGCTGGCCTGAAAGGCCATGCCGACTGATTTCAAGGGGCCTTTCACAGGCTGTCCATCGACTGCTAGCTTTCCCGAAAAGGGAGGATGAAGGCCTGAGATCAGCTTCATCAAAGAGCTTTTGCCGCAGCCTGAAGGCCCAACGACGGCAATGAACTCGCCTTTTTGAATGGTCAGGCTGACATCTTCAATGGCCTTGGTCGCCTGTGCGCCCTTGCCATAAGCCAAAGCGATTTGGTCCAGCTCAACGAGGACATCTTGCATGTGGGGTTTATCCGGCTGAAGTGAGCGTCCCCTGGCTGCAGGCGGCTGCCCCGCCAGGGGAGTGTCGTTTAGCGAACGTTGCGCTGATCCCGCGGGGGCAGGAACTCGGCGGTGAAGATATCGGCTGCCTTGGGCTTATTGGTGTACTTGAATGTCAGGCCAATCTGGTCGATGGATTTCTCCAGACGCTTTATGTCCACGCCGCCAAAACCATTTTTCTGGACATCAGGCGAGACGAAGTTACGTGCGATCGCAAGCTTCAAACGCTCGAGCTCGACATCACGATTGGCAATCGGATTGCGCTTCATCAGTGCATTGATGGCGGTATCTGGATTGCGGATGGTGTCTTGCACGCCCCGGATGGTGGCACGCACGAACCCTGCAACTGCCTTGGGGTTGGTGCGGGCGAATTCCGGATTCACGATGATGACGTTGCCATACAGATCAACGCCAAAGTCACGCATCATCAGGACCACGATGTCGTCGTCTTTGATGCCGTTGGCCTTCAGGTTCATGTAAGAGGAAAACCAAAAGCCAGTGATCGCATCGACCTTGCCCTGGGCCAGCATCGGCTCACGGACCGGAAAGCCCACGTTTTCGATTTTCACTTTTGCGGCATCGATCTTGTTGGCATCCACAAAAATCGGCCACTGGGCATAGGCACCATCTGGGGCGGGGGCGCCAAGAATCTTGCCCTCGAGGTCTTTGGGCTTGGTGATGCCTTTGTTTTTCAGGGTGACAATCGAGAACGCCGGGGTGTCATAGATCATGGTGATGGCCCGGATCGGGGCATTCTGCGGGTTATCCCGAAACTTGATCAGGGAGTTGATGTCCGCAAAACCAAACTGATAAGCGCCGGAGGCCACGCGATTGATACCCTCTACCGAGCCGGTGCCCGGGTCGATGGTGACATCTAGGCCTTCTGCTTTGTAGTAGCCGCTATCGATGGCCACAAAGTAGGGCGCAGCAGGCCCCTCAAAGCGCCAATCTAGTGCAAAACGGACGGCGGTTTGCGCCATCGTGGTGCCGGCAAGTGCGGCAAGTGCAATTCCAGCAACGAAATTCTTAATACGCATACATCCTCCTGAAAGATCGGTGAGCGCGGGCCGCTAAGCAAAAAAATTGAATGCTTATTCTAACCTTGAAATTGCGGGTGCTGGCTGCGCTGCACAAGGAGTTGTGCGGCGACCGAGGCTGCAATGACGGCCGGTGATTTCCCCGAGATATCGGCCAGTCCAATGGGGCAAGTGACGGCAGAAAGCTCTTGCTCTGAGTGACCGCGATCAAGCAGCCGCTGACGAAATTTTCTCCATTTGGTGTTGCTGCCGATCAGGCCGATGAAGGGGAAACAGTCAGGGGTTTCCCGACGACGCAGCAGTGCCGCACGGATGACCTCAAAATCCTCAGCGTGGGTGAAGCTCATCACCAAGAGCGATGACGCTGGACAGACTTCGGCAATGCTTGCTGCGACATCATCAGTCGGAATGATCGTTAGCCGAGCATGCGCGAACTGCGGAAAGACCCCCTCGCGGCTGTCCATCCAGGTCAACGCAAAAGGCAGGGGCAGCAAGGCGCGCACGATTGCCTGGCCAACATGGCCCCCGCCGATCAATGCAACCGGGCTGCAGTCACCTGCCGGATCACCGAGCCGCTCAGCCAGCCAATGATCACGATGAACAGAATGCGGCAGCACCGTAAACCGAAGCCGCATCGCGCCACCACAGCACTGGCCCAGTGACGCGCCGAGCTTAAAGTCACGCACAAGCGTATGCGGCCCATGATCCGGCGGCGTGACGGGATTGCGCAGCAACGATCGGGCTATTTGAATCGATTCATGCTCGAGATGGCCACCACCGATGGTGTTGAGCGCGAGCTCAGGCGTGACTAGCATCCAGGTGCCGCATGGGCGCGGTGTCGACCCGCGGGTCTGAACGACTTCAATTGCCACCAGAGGAGACTGGCCGATGATGCCAAGACACTCGGAGAGATGAAGCTCTGTGCTCCAGTTTGAATCAAGGCTAAGCTGCATGTTGTGATTTCGCCTGATGCTGAAGAGAGAAAAACACGCGCTCTGGTGTTGCGGGAGCATCCAATGCAACCGGCGTGCTGCCCACCTGGCCAATGGCGTCGCGAATCGCCTCCCAAACGCTAATGGCGAGCATCAAGGGGGGTTCGCCCACTGCCTTGGAACGATAGATGGTGTCCTCGGCGTTCGGTCTTGGCCAAAACCAGACATTCAGCGACTTGGGAGTGTCTCCGGCTGCGGGGATTTTGTAGGTGCTGGGCGCATGAGTCGTGA
>JAGWXV010000066.1 GCA_018969705.1 Betaproteobacteria bacterium | reverse complement strand
AAAGCCCACGGCGTTATGGCCGTACCACCACTGAATCATTGCGTCTTGCACCCCAGCGTAGGCGGAATACGACTTGGTCATGCTTACCGGTAGCGCCGCGCTATTGACGATATGCAGAATCGCGACCGTGAGAATAAAGGCCCCAAAAAACCAATTTGCTACATAGATATGCTCAATCCTGCGCTTAAAAAGAGTGCCGAAAAAAACGACTGCGTACGCGACCCAGACCACGGCGATTAGCAGATCGATCGGCCACTCGAGCTCGGCGTATTCTTTTCCGCTGGTCATACCGAGTGGCAGCGTGATCGCAGCTAGGGCAATCACGGCCTGCCAGCCCCAGAAAGTAAACGCGGCTAGGCCGTTACTAAAGAGCCGGGTGTGGCAGGTCCGTTGGACCACGTAATATGAGGTCGCGAACAGCGCACACCCGCCAAAAGCGAAGATCACGGCATTGGTGTGCAGCGGCCGCAGGCGGCCGTACGAGAGTAAAGACCAGTGTGGGATTAGGTCGGGGAATGCAAGCTGGGCCGCCACAATGACACCGACGAGCATGCCGACCACACCCCAGATGACAGTCATAATTGCGAACTGCTTGACGACTTTGTAGTTGTATTCACTCGCTGACGATGCCGCCATGACGTGATTCCCCCTGAGTTTGGATCCGTGTCGTGCCCCAGTGTATTGACACGATGGTCGCAGGGGGTTGACCTACATCAACCCGATCGCAGTTGGAAAGTTAGATCGTTTGAGGATCTGTTCTAGACAAAGTTAGAAACGCTCGTCGTTTTCCGCGCGCGCCGATTGACCTCGCTTGGGACTTAACCTCGATCAGGGCCCTTAGGGCCGTCTGGGGCCGCTGGCCGGTCATCGTCGAGAAGGATCCGGCGGGCTGGGCCTTCAACATCATCAAACTGGCCGCTATTGGACATTCGGAAAAAAAGCCAGACGGCGAGCGCCAAGATGGCCAGACTGATGACGATTAAAAGCGGCAGCACTTCCATGCGGTTACTTTAATGCAGTTAATAGCCGTGCAGAATTCAGCACAACCACCAATGAGCTTATCGCCATACCCACCGAGGCCATGAGCGGTGACATCATGCCGACAGCGGCAAAAGGAATGGCAATTAGGTTGTAGGCAAGGGCCCAGCCAATATTCTGGCGAAGCACGCGGCGTGTCTGGCGGGCAGCATCGAGGGCCCGTCGGACATGATCAAGGCCAGGAGTCAGGCAGTAGACATCAGCTTTTTGTTGGGCGAGTGCAGCGGAACCCTGAACGGCAATTGAGAGGTCTGCCTGCGCGAGCACGGGCGCATCATTATGCCCATCGCCGACCATGATGACCCGCCGACCCTCTTGTTGGAGCCGGGCCACAAAGGCCCGTTTCAACTCCGGGGTCTGCTCGGCTAAGGCGTGCTTGGAGGCGATGCCAATGGATTGCGCAAGGGCCTGCACGCGGTGCGGTCGATCGCCACTCAGGCACCAGATGGCGATGCCGCGACGCTTTAGCTCGCGAATCAATTCGGCCGCCTCAGGCCGCGGTTGATCAGTGACTGAAAACCCCGCTTTGAGCTGACCGTCGATAGATAGAAAAACAGCACAGGCATTGCGTTGCGTGTCATCGATCGCTACGGGGACACCCTGGGTGACGAAGCTTAAGGAACCAAGACGAATGATTGATTCGCCTTGCCTTGCAGATAGCCCTAGGCCTGCGAGCTGGGTAATTTCTGTCAGTAACGGGCCGCAGGAATCGATGCCGGTGCTAGCGGGCACACTGGTGGTGATTGACATGCGGGCGATTGCATTCGCGAGCGGGTGAGTGCTGTGGGCTGCGATACGCTGCGCAAGCTGCTGATCCGCAACCACTCCGAATACTGGCTTAACGGCGGCGGCCGCTGGGGCGGTCAGCGTGCCGGTTTTATCAAAAACGATATCTGAAACTGTTGTGAGTTTTTCGATAGCTGCAGCATTTGATACCGCAATGCCCCTGCCCAACAGCCGCGCGAGTGCAGCTGCGTAGGCCGTTGGCCCTGCCATTGATAGCGCACAGGGGCAGGTGACGACTAATACTGAAATCAATGCCGGTAGCCACGTCGTAGTCTGCGATCCCAGGCCAATCGAACCAAGGGTGATGGCACCACTTAGAAGCAGGAGTGCCGCAGTGAATTTCGCGCCGATGTGATCGGCCCAGGCCACCCAGTTGGGCCGATCGGCAGCCGCTGCCTCCGCCAGTTGCGACAATCGGGTGAGTGTGCCCTCAGAGGGCTTTAGATGAATCCGGACTTCAATTCCAGGACCAAGATTGATGGACCCTTCTGATAGCGCGGCATATTGCTGAAACCGAACCGGCAGAGACTCCCCCGTCAGCCAGGAAGTGTCGAGATCGGTGTGTGGGGAAACCAATATCCCGTCAGCTGGTAGACGCTCGCCCGACCTCACAGCGATGGTGTCGCCGGGCCGCAGATTCCAGGCGGCGACAGTCCCGGGGTCGGGTCGCAGCCGATGGGCCAGCGTGGGCGCGGCAGTGGCAATGCGGGCCCGCTGCGCAGAGGCCTTGTTGCGAACCTGTGCCTCGACCCAGCGGCTGATGAGCAGGAGAAACACAAACATTGATACCGAATCGAAATACACTTCTCCCGAATTCGTCCACCAGGCCCAGAGACTTGCGCCGAATGCGATGACGAGACCGAGGCTAACGGGTACATCCATATTTAGCCGTCTCTGGGCGAGCGCACGGCGGGCCGAATCAAAAAAAGGTGTTGCGCTAAAGAGCATCACCGGAACCGTGATCAGCATGCTGGCTGTACGCATCAATGATCGAATGTCGGATTCAAGATCACCGCCTTCGAGATACTCTGGATAGGCATACATCATGATCTGGGCGGCCGACAGTCCCGCGACAAACATCCGCTGTAGCGCCTTGCGCTCTGCCTGACGCCGACTGGCTTCAATTGGAGCGGAGCTGATGGGAAGGGCCGCAAAGCCAATTGCCATAACGTGCTGGCCGATTGTGCTGAGCGAGGTCTGGGCTGGTTCCCATTGTACAAATAGCCGCTCGGTGCTGGCATTCGCTCGAACGCGGGATACACCAGCCAACTGTCCGACGGTCTTTTCGATGAGCCAGGCACAGGCACCGCATCGTAGACCCGCAATGGCCAACGTCGCCTCCAAGAGGGCCTGCGAATCATGGACTGCACGCACATGTTGGGCAGTCCAGGCGGGGTCTTCAAAGAGATCGGTCCAGGGCCTGAGTGCCTGCAGGTGACTAAATTCGAGGCTTGGCCCGGTACGCTGCTCATAAAAGGATGCTGCTCCCGCGTTGACGATTGACTGCGCGACTGCGCGACAGCCGATGCAGCACATTGGCTGAATTTGATTTTGAATCACTACTGAAAAATCACTGCCCTTCGGAATCACTTCTCCGCAGTGAAAGCATGAGGACGTTGGCATGGCTACAGCGGGATTCGTGCATTAGGCCCGCCAATGCAGAATGCATCCAGCCAGTCAACCTGAATCAAGCCAAGAAGCCGCAGCAGACCCCAGAGGCCGAATCCGACAATCAGCAGTCCTGCAGTCCTTCGCAGAGATGTGCTTTGCAGGCGCGAGAGTATTGATTGCGAGAGCATCGAGGTGAGCCAGAGCGCGGGGATTGTGCCAAGACCGAACCCCAGCATCCATACCGCACCCTGTATGGCTCCGCCGGATACTGAGGCGGTGACCAGCATGCTGTAGACAAGGCCGCAGGGCAACCATCCCCAGATGGCCCCCGCACGCAATGCGGAGAGGATTTCGCGATGAGATCGATAGGGCAGCGTCGCGGTTGGAATCAGAGTCGCAGCAGCAAATGGCGCGATCCGTTTCCAAATCAGCTGGCCTGCATGCTCGAGAATCAAGACGCCACTGTAAAGCCTGGCCACATGCAGGCCCAGAGCAATCAAAAGAAGATTCGCTGCAGCAAACGCAAAATTACGTAGGACTTCAATGGGTGCCCAATAGAGCGTGAGGGCACCGAACCCCCCCGCAATTAAGCCCATGACGCCATAGCTTGCAATCCGCCCGAGCTGCCAGGATAGCAGTTCAACTGCGCGTTGCCGGGGCCGAAGGCTAAGCAGCCGTCGCCTCGATTCTCCTGCGGCAATCGCAAGACCGCCGCACATGGCCAGACAGTGCCCGCTCGACCAGAGACCAATCAGCGCAGCACCAAAGCCCAGGCTGATCATAGGCGAACATCAGCCCAGACCGGCGTGTGATCCGAGGGCTTTTCCAGCCTGCGTGGGCCGGCATCGATACCGCTTGCCGTGCATGCAGCTGCCAATTCGGCTGACAGCAAGATCAAGTCAATACGCAGCCCTCGGTTTCGGCGAAAAGCGGCCTCGCGATAGTCCCACCAGGAATACTGCTGTGCGGGCTGCTCATGCAGACGATAAGCATCAGATAGGCCAAGCTTAAAGAGCGCTTCCAGATGTTGACGCTCTGCTGTTGAGCAAAGAATCTTCTCGTGCCAGAGTGCCGGGTCATGAACATCGCGATCATCTGGCGCGATATTGAAATCGCCCACGAATGCAAGACGCGGGTGGGTGACAAGCTCCTGCTGGATCCAGGCCGCGCAAGCGGTTAACCAGCGACGCTTGTAGTCAAACTTTTCTGAGCCCACCTCCGATCCGTTCGGAATATAGCCACAGATCAATCGCATCGCTTTCTTGCCCTGCGTGGCGTAGATGTCAGCAGCGATTAAGCGTGCCTGATCATCGGGAAACAGCGGATTATTGATTTGAACATTATGCGGCGGCTGAAAATGGGCCGCATCGACCAGCAGGGCGACGCCGTTGTAGGTGGGTTGGCCGGCGAACACCACGTGATAGCCAGCGGATTCGATCTCTTTTTGCGGGAATTTGTCGTCTGTCAGTTTGGTCTCTTGTAGCCCCAGCATTGCAGGCCGGGAAGTGACAAGCCAATCAAGTAGATGTGGCAGTCGCACCCGCAGAGAGTTCACGTTCCAGCTGGCAATCTTCATTGCCCCGAATCTTAGGCGATCTGGCGGCTGCCGCAAGCTCTTACGGGGGGCTGAGCGGCCCCGGAGGGGCGGCCAGCGGATGACCGGGGAAGATTTGCTGATAGAGCCGAGGAACAGCGCCCTGCAGATGCAGCACGTAGTCATCCAAAATAAAGTTCCATTTCAAAATGCTGCGAACTCCGTAGACATGACGTCGGATACTCTTGTAGATGATGAGGCCGTGCAGATCGAGTAAGAGGCTGATCTCCTGCGGTGTGATGGGCTGGACCTCACTGCTTGGCGCGCCGTAGCGCAGCCGTAGCGCAGCTGCCAGTGGCAGGATGATCTCATCGGTAAGTTTCCCGATGAGTTTTTTTCCAAATCCATAGCCGGCGAGCTCCGCGTACATGAAAAGGCGCACCCACTCTCGGGTGAGCAGAACGCGGTTGTACTCCGTGTAAAAACGCCGCAGACGTTGCTCGATTGAGAGGGCATCGTCGCGGATGAGTTCGCACCAATGACTACGCCAACGCTCTTCAAAAAACTCTGTAAATATTTGATGAATCAGCGCCTGCTTTGAAGGAAAGTAGCGGTACAGAAGGGGCTGGGCGATTCCCAGAAAGCTGGAGAGTTCTCGGGTCTGGCCAGCAAACCCATGCTCCGCGAAAAATTGGGCTGCGCCGGCGATAATCTGTTCGACACGCGCCTCACGCTTGGTGGCCGCCATGGGGCCCCACCTCTAGGCGGCCTGTAGCAGGCCGTTATGCCTTAGCAGTGGCTCCACCGCAGGGGCCCGGCCTCGAAACGCGGTAAATGAATCCATTGCGGGCCGCGAGCCGCCGACCGAGAGAATTTCTTGCCAAAACCGCTGGCCAACCTCGGCGTAATGATCGGATCCCGCTTCTTCAAATGCCGCGTATGCGTCGGCCGATAGCACCTCAGCCCACTTGTAACTGTAATAGCCCGCGGCGTAGCCGCCCGCAAAAATATGCGAGAAGCTTTGTGCAAACCGATTAAAGTCTGGCGGTATCAGTACGGC
>JAGWXV010000065.1 GCA_018969705.1 Betaproteobacteria bacterium | reverse complement strand
GAGTCGCCCATCGGCGCCATACATCTTGCCGCCGTTACGGATCATGGCGGGCATGGAGGCATCCACAATCACGTCGTTGGGAGAGTGAAAGTTGGTGATGCCTTTTGCAGAGTCCACCATTGCTAGCTCGGGCCGATGTTCGTGGCAGGCATGAAGATCGCGCATGATTTCTTCGCGCTCACGCTCAGGCAGGGTCGCGATTTTGTTGTAGAGATCGACCATGCCGTTATTGACATTCACGCCGAGTTCTTTCAAGACTTTGGCGTGCTTTTCAAAGGCCTCTTTGTAAAAAATCTTGACGCAATGGCCAAAGACAATCGGATGCGAGACCTTCATCATGGTGGCCTTCACATGCAGAGAGAACATTACACCGGATTTGCGTGCGTCCTCGATCTCGCGCCCATAAAACTCGCAGAGGGCCTTGCGACTCATAAACATTGAGTCAATGATCTCGCCAGTCTGAAGCGCGACCTTTGGTTTGAGCACCACGGTCTTACCACTTTTGGTGATCAACTCCATCTTGACGGTGCGAGCGCGATCCAGCGTCATGGATTTTTCGCCGTGGTAGAAATCCCCGTGGTGCATATGTGAGACATGGGTCCGCGAGGCCTGCATCCATTCGGCCATGGCGTGGGGGTTTTTGCGCGCGTACTCTTTGACGGCACGCGGTGCGCGGCGGTCAGAGTTTCCTTCACGCAGCACTGGGTTGACCGAGGAACCGATGCACTTGGCGTAGCGTTCCCGGATGGCTTTTTCCTCATCCGTTTTCGGATCGCTGGGGTAATCCGGAATCTTGTAGCCCTTGGACTGCAGCTCTTTAATCGCGGCAGTCAGCTGTGCGACGGTGGCGCTGATATTTGGCAGCTTGATGATGTTGGCATCCGGCTGCAGTGTTTTTTTGCCAAGCTCCGACAGCGTATCGGGCATGCGCTGCGCCTCCGACAGGTGCTCCGGAAAGCTGCCCAGGATGCGGGCGGCCAGGGAGATGTCGGCGGCCTCGATCTGGACCTTGGCAGGTTTGGTGAACGCCCGAATCACTGGCAAAAAGGCATGCGTGGCCAGCATTGGGGCCTCGTCAGTGAGCGTGTAAATAATGGTGGGATCTTGGCTCATTCGGTTTTCTCCTCTAGCGGCCGGATGGTGATCTTTTTGTAGTGCAGCGATTATCGCCCGAGGCGGCAGGCGGACCTTTTTCCTCGTGAGGCGGGGCCTTGAGGGCCTTTAACCCGGCTAGCCTTATGGTCTTTTGCATTGGGGGGGGGGCGAAATTTTGATATCAGTTGATAAACTTTCGGCTGTCTGAATCCCACAATAAAAACAATGAAAACCAACGCTTGGCTCGAGGTGCGGCAGTTTGTTCAAGAGGCCCTTCACAACTCCGAGTTCGCCCAGCTCGACGATATCTCGCTTCGACTCTTAGATTGGGTTGTTGTTCAAAATCGCCGTACCGCAGACCCCTTGTATATGCAAAGCCTTGTGCTTCGCGCCAATGTCGCCTCTCCTGCCACCATCTATAAATCAGTCTCGAAACTGATGGATCAACGCATGATTGAGGTCATCGTCGATCCCGAAGATACCCGACGAAGAATCGTTCGGCCCTCGTCCACCACACTGAAGCTGATGGATCGTCTCGGCAGCCGCACGGACGCCTGGATCAAATCGCTACAGCACTGATGAATCGGACCGTGGTCCGATGAAGACACTCTCGTTGCTGCGCCATGCAACAGCGGTGAGAGATCCTCGATTTGTAGATTTTGATCGGCCGCTTGAACCCTCGGGCGAGCGCGACGCATTGCGTCTGGGCATGCGGCTTCGAGATACCCAGGCCGGTTTTGACCGAGTCATTTGCAGTCCAGCCGTTCGGACGAGCCGCACGGCGAGTCTGCTGCTGCAGGCCATGGGACTTCAGCAGCCGACGGTCGAATTGGAGAGGGCGCTGTATACCTCCAGCGTGGATCGGCTGTTACGCATCATCGCCGGAGTCGACGACGCCGTGGAGCGGCTGCTGATCGTTGGCCACAACCCAGAGCTTTCGGAGCTTGCAATCTTTTTGTCGGCGGATGCTGAGGAGCTCTCGCCCTGCACGCTGGTGAGCCTGCACTGGGAGTCCACAGGGTGGCTGGGCCTTGAGCTCACCCGGCCGGCAGCAGTCTCAATCCTTCGGCCGCCTTACTAAGTCTGCGCAGCCGACAGCCAGCCAGCGATCTGTCGTAGCCGCTGTACTTCATCGTCTTGGGCTAACAGCATTGCCTTTTCAATAGCGGGTAGCGGCAAAAGCTCTGCCCATCGGTCAGCGACCCAGCCGCATTCGTCGAGGCGATAGGGCGGACGCATCGGAATGTCGGCCTCTTGGCCCTGCCGTTGTGCGGCGGCAATTAAGCCCCCGAGTTGATTGGCAAGCGGCTGAAGATCGGCCGGAATCGGCAGGCGGGCAGGCGCTTGGCAGGGGATGACTTCCCCGCTCCAGAGCCCATAGGCGCCGCGCGCACGCTCGCCCAAACGAAAGCGTGTCGTGCCCACACAGGTCACCGACAACACAGCGGGCTGAATGGCTTGTACGCTGGCCAATTGCACCAGACAGCCGATGTCGTGCAGGCACTCCTGCGTGCCTGCTTGTTGGACTTCGTGCCCGTCGGCCAGTGGCACAACGCCGAAAGCGATGCCTTCTTGCTGGCAGCGCCGTATCAAATGCAGATAGCGGACTTCGAAGATGGTGAGCCGTAATAGGCCCTCAGGAAAGACGGGCTGGGACAGCGGAAAAAGCGGCAGTATTTCAGTCGCCATACGGCGGGGTTTCCTTTGTTACAGTGAGATTCTATGAGTAAAGCCTTCACAAAAGAGCGTGATGACGATCTGCAAGAAGAGCCGGATGCACAGGCACCCTCGCTGCCGTCAGGCACGCCGAATTACCTTACCCCGGCCGGCTATGCGGCGCTGACAGCAGAGCTTCATCAGCTGCTGAAAGTGGAGCGCCCGAAAACAGTCGAGATCTTGTCGTGGGCGGCCTCCAACGGAGATCGCTCAGAAAATGGAGATTACATCTACGGCAAGCGCCGCCTGCGTGAAATCGATCGCCGTCTGCGATTTCTCTCGAAGCGGCTCGCGGTGGCCCAGGTCGTTGATCCGGCTGCGCAAGCCGGCAATGATCAGATTTTCTTTGGTGCACGAGTCACGATTGAAGATGAACAAGGCGATCAGCAGACGGTTCGAATCGTGGGGGTTGACGAAACCCATCTCGCGGCCCAGAGCATCAGCTGGATTTCTCCCATGGCCCGGGCGCTGATCAAGGCCCGCGAGGGGGAGACCGTGACCGTGCGGAGCCCATCCGGCCCAAGAGAAATTACTGTGGTGCGCGTTGCTTATGGTGATGCCGCTGAAACGCAATCCAATTCTCATTCATCAGAGCGCCACTCATGACTCAGCAAATTGAACTCGGACCGCTTGCAGATGCAGTCCTTCGGCTTGAACTCAACTCGACTCGTGGCGCGGCGCGGCTGCGTGATTTTCTGGGCCATCAATGGGTGATCTTTTTTTATCCCAAAGACGACACGCCCGGCTGCACCTTAGAGGCCAAGGATTTCTCGATCCAGCATCGGAATTTTCTTGCTGCCGATACGCAAGTCATTGGCGTTTCCCGAGATAGCCTGGCCTCGCATGAGAAATTTATTGCCAAGCATGGCCTATCGATCACCCTGGTCGATGATCATCAGGAATCGGTCTGCCAAGCATTTGGTGTTCTAAAGGAAAAAAATCTGTATGGCAGAAAATTTATCGGCATCGAGCGCTCCACTTTTCTGATCGATGCAAAGGGCGCCGTGCGCCGAGTCTGGCGTAATGTGAAAGTGCCGGGCCACGTGCAAGAGGTGCTCGCTGCTGCGCGCCAGAAAGCATCCTAGGCCCCTTCAATGCATAGTGCAGCCCAGATCGGCGATGCGATCGCCGACATCGATACTCCGGCCCTGATTCTGGATCGGTCTGCGTTTGAGCGAAATGGTGCCGCCCTCATGGCGTCGGTCAGCGGACTGCCGATTGCGGTCCGTCCGCATGCCAAAAGCCACAAGTGCCCAGAGATTGCCCGGCGCCAGATCGCGGCAGGCGCTGTGGGCATCTGCTGCCAAAAGGCCTCTGAGGCGCAGGCTTTTGTCGAGGCCGGCATTCAAAACATCTTGATTTCCAATGAGGTTGTAGGCGAAAAGAAAATCGCCCGCCTAATGGCGATGGCGCAGCGTGCAGATCTCGCGGTCTGTGTGGACCACATTGAGAATGCCCAGGCGCTGAATGCAGCAGCCATTGCTGCCGGCATTCGGCTGGGGGTGTTGATCGAACTGGAGGTGGGCGCCCAGCGCTGCGGTATTGCACCAGGTGGGCCCGCCTTAGCGCTTGCACAGGCGATCGGTCAGATGCCGGGCTTGAGATTTTTGGGCCTGCAGGCGTATCACGGCCCAGCCCAGCATCTGCGCACACTTTTAGAACGGCGTCTCGCCACTGATCAGGCCATCTCGCTGACCCGCGACACACGCGATTTGTTGGCCAGGCATGGCATCGTCTGCAACCACGTGACGGGCGCAGGCACTGGCAGCTTCATGCTCGAGGCGTGCAGCGCGGTCTACACCGAGATCCAACCCGGCTCTTATATTTTTATGGATGCGGATTACAGCCGCAATGATTGGCACGACAGTGGCATGCCGATCTTTGAGCAGAGTTTATTTATCCTGACTTCGGTCATGAGTCTGCGGGATCCTGATCATGCGGTAGTGGATGCGGGCCTAAAAGCCTCCAGCGTGGATTCTGGCTTGCCACTGGTTGCGGATCTCGCTGATGTGCGATTTCATAAAGCCTCGGATGAGCATGGCGTTTTACAACGCGGACCAAACGCCGAAAAAATGTGGCTGGGCCAGAAGATCCGTTTGATTCCTGGTCATTGCGATCCCACCGTGAATTTGTACGATGAATTGATTGTGGTGCACGAGGGCCACGTCGAGGCCATTTGGCCGATTCTTGCGCGTGGGGCATTGTGCTGATGGGCGGCCTGGTGCTCCTGGTCGACGCAGTCATGCTGCTGACCGCGCTTGAACTTTTGGGTCTGGCCTGGTGGTATCGCCGTTCTGGTCGGGGGGTCCCGCCGCAAGAGATTCGGCTCAATCTCTGCTCTGGCCTGGCGCTCATGGGGGCGCTGCGCGCAGCGCTTTCGGGAGCCAGCGGTCTGATGATCATGCTGCTGCTCTTGGTGGCCGGACTTTTTCATGCCCTAGACATTCGAAGTCGATGGCGGCGGTAAACTAGCTGTCATGGCAGTTGCATTTCCATTTTCCGCAATCGTTGGCCAGGAAGAAATGAAGCTGGCGATGCTGGTGACCACCATTGATCCGACGATTGGCGGTGTGTTGGTCTTTGGTGATCGGGGCACAGGAAAGTCCACTGCGGTGCGGGCTTTGGCCGCGATTCTTCCAAAAATGAAGGCGATCGTGGGCTGTCCGTATGCCTGCGACCCCGAGTCTCGTCAGGCCCACTGCGAATTTTGCGCCGAACGAAAGGCCGGCACCGGACGCATGAAAGTCCATCAGCTGCCGGTGCCAG
This sequence comes from Betaproteobacteria bacterium, assembly GCA_018969705.1. Taxonomy (GTDB): domain Bacteria; phylum Pseudomonadota; class Gammaproteobacteria; order Burkholderiales; family Burkholderiaceae_A; genus Lacustribacter. The sequence goes on along the minus strand of JAGWXV010000065.1, from coordinate 460 downwards.
TGGTCGATCTGCCGCTCGGCGTTACCGAAGACCGCGTGGTGGGTGCGCTCAATCTCGAGCGTGCGCTTGCCGATGGGGTGAAGGTATTTGAGCCTGGACTTCTGGCGCGCGCCAATCGCGGCTTTCTTTACATCGACGAAGTGAATCTGCTGGAAGATCACATTGTCGATCTGCTGATTGATGTCGCCGCCAGCGGCGAGAACGTGGTCGAACGCGAGGGCTTGAGTGTTCAGCATCCTGCACGTTTTGTGCTGGTCGGCAGTGGCAACCCTGAAGAAGGCGAGCTTCGTCCTCAGTTGTTGGATCGGTTTGGACTCTCGGTGGATGTCCGAACGCCCGATGATCTCGCCGATCGCATTGAGGTCGTTAAACGTCGAGATGCATTTGAGCGGGATCCGCAGGCCTTTACAGAGCTCTGGAAAAAAGAAGACAGCAAAATTCGCCGCAAGATCAGCCATGG
>JAGWXV010000064.1 GCA_018969705.1 Betaproteobacteria bacterium | reverse complement strand
TCAAGCCCAGCAAAATTCTCGAGGCATTTTTCGGCACCCTGCTGCGCATTGCCAAAGAAGAGCCGCAGAGCGGGCCCACCTTTCTTAAGCTTCTGGGCCGCACGATGACCGAGCCTGCCGATTTCATTCGAGCATTTCTAGCCGATGAGTACCAGCATGTGCTGGAGCGCTACAAATCGGCCTTGTTTCGGGCTCTGCCCGATGTGCCCCGCGCAGAAATCATTTGGCGCTTTCATTTCATGCTGGGCGCAACGGCCTATGCCATTGCGGGCACCGACAGCTTAAAACTCGTGACCCGCTGGACCGAGCCTGAAAGCGCTGAAGCGCCGCGCTCGGCCCGAAAAAAGGCCCGTGATGCGGATCAACTCAGCGAGCGGCTGATGAGTTTTCTCATTGGCGGCCTGCGTGCACCCCTTCCCAAATCAATTGACCCACCCGAGAGGAAAACGCCATGTCGTTCATCCTGATGATGCTGACGATTCTCGCTGCTTGCGCAGTGTTGCTCACGGTAGCGCCGCTGAGAAAGCGGCTGCTCACCGCTCCGATTCTGAAGGGCTTTCGAGCGGCCTTGCCGTCGATGTCAGAAACGGAGCGGGCCGCACTAGAAGCAGGCACGGTCTGGTGGGAGGCCGATCTGTTTCGTGGCCGGCCCAATTGGAAGGGGCTGACGGCCATCGCAAGGCCTCAGCTCACCGCAGAGGAGCAGTCCTTTCTTGATCACGAAGTGGAAGAGGCCTGCCGGATGGTCAATGAGTGGCAGGTCAACTTCAAAGACTACGACATGCCCAAAGCTGCCTGGGACTTCATCAAGCAGAAAGGTTTTTTGGGCATGATCATTCCCAAGGCCTACGGTGGTAAACAATTCTCGGCCTATGCCCATTCACAGGTGGTGGCCAAACTTTCTACGCGCTCATCGCCGCTGGCCATTTCAGTGATGGTGCCCAACTCATTGGGCCCTGCCGAGTTGCTATTGCACTATGGCACCGAGGAACAAAAAAATTATTTTCTGCCGCGGCTGGCCCGCGGGGAGGAAATTCCTGCTTTTGCGCTGACCAGTCCTTGGGCGGGATCGGATGCCGCAGCGATTCCCGATTTTGGAATCGTCTGCAAAGGCCTCTGGCAGGGCAAAGAAACACTCGGCATGCGGGTCACGTGGAATAAACGCTACATCACGCTGGCACCGGTCTGCACGCTTTTAGGCCTGGCGTTTCGACTCTACGATCCCGATGGCCTGCTGGGCAGCACGAAAGATTTGGGAATCACCTGTGCGCTGGTGCCACATACCCATCCCGGCGTTGAAATCGGCCGCCGCCACATTCCAATGAACACCTATTTTATGAATGGCCCGACACAGGGCGATCAGGTCTTCATGCCACTGGAATTCATCATTGGCGGGCCGAAGATGGCCGGCCAGGGATGGCGCATGCTGATGGAGTGTTTATCGGCAGGCCGTGCGATCTCGCTACCTTCTGCCAATGCCGGATTGGCCCAGCTGGCGGCACGTGTTGCCGGGGGCTATGCGCGAATTCGCAATCAATTTAAGACACCGATCTCTCGGTTTGAAGGCATTGAAGAGCTGCTTGCGCGCATTGCAGGCTACACCTATCTCAATGATGCCGTGCGTACGCTATCGGCAGTGAGTATCGATCTGGGTCAGCGGCCATCGGTTGTCTCGGCGATCGCGAAATATCACGTCACTGAGCGTGCCCGGCAGGTGTTAGCAGACAGCATGGATATCGTGGGCGGCAAGGGCATCTGCCTGGGGCCCTCAAATATTCTTGGCCTTGCCTATCAACAGATGCCAATAGGCATCACCGTAGAGGGCGCCAACGTACTCACCCGAAACCTAATTCTTTTTGGTCAGGGCGCGATTCGTTGCCACCCTTACCTGCTCAAAGAGATGCAGGCCGCCCAGCATCCGGATCGTGGCCAGGGGCTTAATGATTTTGATCATGCTTTCTGGGGCCATGTCCGCTACACGATCGCCAATGGCGCGCGGGCCATCTGGCATGGCTTAACGGCATCAGTTTTTGCTGGGCCCGGCGGCCAAGGCCCAGTCGAGATGCGGCAAGCGATGCGAGACCTGAACCGTAATGCGGCCGCGTTTGGTTTTCTGGCCGATATCACCATGCTCATGCTCGGCGGAAGCTTAAAACGCAAAGAGCGGCTCTCGGCACGGCTGGGTGACATCCTTGCCCATCTGTTTTTGGCCAGCTGTGTGCTCAAGCGCTACGAGATGGAAGGCCGGATTCGAGAAGATGCCGATCTCGCCCGCTGGTGTCTGCAGGACTGCCAAGTCAACATCGCACAGGCCTTTAAGGGGGTATTCGAAAACTTCCCGAATCGCTTCGTGGGGGGGCTACTGCGCGGCCTGCTCTTTCCGTGGGGTATCACGGCGCGCGCGCCCTCTGATCAACTGGGTCACCGCGTTGCGCAGCTTCTAGCCAATCCCGGTGCGGCCCGCGATCGCCTAACGCCGATTTGCTTTGTGCATCACGATGAGCACGACGCCGTGGGTGTCATTGAGCATGCGCTCGCGGCGGTGCTGGCAGCCGAGCCCATTGAAGCCAAAATCCGCGCTGCTGAAAAGAAAGGGCTCTTTAAGGCAGAGCCGCTCGCGAATGTCCGAGACATTGGCCAGCTGGCGGCAGACCGAGGAATCATTACTGCTGAAGAGTCGGCGGTGCTCAAACGCCGAGATGTTCTGCGGGATCGTGTAATTCATGTCGATGACTTTCCTTTTGAAATTCACGCGGCATCGGCAGAGTCCGCTGCCAGCCCCGCAGCGGCGGCGACACTCCATGCGCGAGCTGCCTGATGCAGACCCCTTCAGCCCCTGTTTATTTGATTGATGGCGCCCGCACGCCTTTTCTAAAGGCGCGTGGCGGGCCGGGGCCTTTTAGCGCCTCCGACTTAGCCACGCAAGCGGGCCGTGCCCTACTGCTGCGTCAGTCTTTTGCACCATCGGATTGTGATGAGGTGATTCTCGGCTGTGCAGCGCCAGCGCCCGATGAAGTCAATATCGGCCGCGTCGTTGCATTACGCATGGGCTGCGGCCATGGGGTACCCGGCTGGACCGTCATGCGCAACTGCGCCTCGGGTCTACAGGCCATCGACTCTGCAATGTCTCAGATCCGACTCGGCCGATCCCATCTCGTCTTGGCTGGTGGCGTGGATGCACTCTCGCGCACACCGTTGCTGTATTCCGATGCCATGGTGCGCTGGTTTTCCGAGATGGCCACTAAAAAAACAGTTCCGGCAAAGCTCCAGCATTTTCTTCGGCTCAAGCCTGGCCAGCTGCTCTCTCCTGTCATTGCACTGCTTCGGGGCCTCACCGATCCTGTCGTCGGCTTATCGATGGGGCAAACCGCAGAAAATCTTGCCCACCGCTTCAGCATTAATCGCGCCGAGATGGATGCGTTTTCAGTGCGCAGTCACCAGCGCGCACAGGCAGGCCTAAAATCGCAAGCGTTTGATGAAATCGTACCGATCCTGGATGAAAAAGGAAAAATCTATTCGATCGATGACGGTGTTCGTGAAGATTCCTCTATAGAGGGCCTTGCAAAACTCCGACCGGTCTTTGATAAGCCATACGGCAATATCACCGCTGGCAATAGCTCTCAGGTCACCGATGGTGCCGCCTGGTGCCTCTTGGCCTCTGAGCAAGCTGTTCGGCGTTACAAGCTAAAGCCCATCGCGCGTCTACTCGATGTGCAGTGGGCGGGATTGGATCCCGCGGAAATGGGCCTGGGGCCTGTGCATGCTGCTTTGCCACTGATGCATCGACATGGATTGCAGCATCGGGATATTGATCTCTGGGAAATCAATGAGGCATTCGCAGCGCAGGTCATGGCCTGTATCCGTGCAATGGCGGATACGGAGTATCTGCGCACCGCACTGCCGCAGCTTGAAGGCGTGGCTGCCGGCATGCTGGATGAATCTCGGCTCAATATTCATGGCGGTGCAATCGCACTTGGCCATCCCGTGGGGGCATCAGGCACTCGCATCACCCTACACCTGGCCCACGCACTGGCGCAACAGCAGCAGCGTCGTGGCATTGCCGCCATCTGTATTGGCGGCGGCCAAGGCGGTGCCGTTCTGATGGAGGCCCTGTAATGCGGCATTGGAATCTCACAATCGATGCCCATGGCATCGCCTGGATGCGGCTGGATACAGCCGGCGCCAGCATGAATAAACTCAGCGCTGAAGTGCTCGCTGAATTTGCAGCGCAGCTTGATGAATTCGATCGCAAGCGGCCTGCAGGAATGATCATTCAGTCGGCCAAAGACTCAGGCTTTATCGCGGGCGCAGATGTCGAGGAATTCAAAGCCCTAGATAAACCCGAAAGGGCTCAGGAAATCATCGCCCGGGGCTGGCATCTGTTTAATCGCCTGGCAGCCGTGCCTTATCCCACGCTGTCATTGATTCGCGGCATCTGCTTAGGCGGTGGCCTAGAGATCTCACTGGCCTGCCGCTACCGCATTGCCGTCGATGAGCCATCCACACGACTCGGCCTGCCCGAAGTGCTCCTCGGGATCGTGCCGGGCTGGGGTGGCATGCTGCGACTGCCGCGATTAATTGGGTCGCAAGCAGCCCTCGATATGATGCTCACCGGCAAAACGCTCGATGCCCGCCGAGCAAAGCGTGTCGGCCTTGTCGATCTTGCGGTGCCTGCTCGGCTCATGGAGCGATCCGCCGCCGAGCTGATTCGGTCGGGGCGACCGCCACATCGGCCCTCCGGCCTGTCGGCGCTCATGAATCATCCGCTGATGCGGCCGATCATCGCGGCGATGGCAAAAAAACAAGTTGCAAAAAAAGCCCGGCCTGAACACTACCCTGCGCCCTACGCCATCATCGATCTCTGGCAGAAAACCGATGGAGATCCACTGAAAATACCGCAGCTGATGCAGACCATCATTGGCTCGCCAACCACAAAAAATCTGCTGCGCGTTTTCTTTTTACAAGAGCGGCTGAAATCGCTGGGTAAAGAATCGTCGTTTAAGGCCAAGCATCTGCATGTCATTGGTGCCGGCACCATGGGCGGGGATATTGCCGCCTGGGGGGCGCTACGCGGACTGACCGTAACGCTGCAGGATCAAGACATGAGCCGAATCGCCCCGGCAATGGGGCGGGCAGCCGCACTCTTTAAAAAGCGGCTGCGTGATCCACTGCTGCGTCGGGCCGCGATGGATCGTCTGATTCCCGATACCAACGGCGATGGAATTCAACATGCCGATGTTGTGATTGAGGCGATATTTGAAAATCTTCAAGCCAAGCACGCGCTCTTTCAGCAGATCGAGCCCCGCTTAAAGCCTGGGGCGATTCTCGCCACCAACACCTCGAGTCTGAAGATCGAGGATCTTCGCACCGCATTGGCCGACCCCTCTCGGCTGGTCGGCATTCACTTTTTCAATCCCGTTGCGATGATGCCGCTTGTCGAAGTGGTCGCCGCTGCGGGCACCCAGCCCCAAACCGCAGCAGATGCGGCGGCTTTTGTCCGCAGCATCGATAAGCTGCCGCTGCCTGTTAAAAGTGCGCCGGGCTTTTTGGTTAATGCCGTGCTGGCCCCCTATATGCTGGGCGCCATGCGCAAGCTGGATGAAGGCGTTGCGCCGAGTGTCATTGATGCCGCGATGCACCGCTTCGGCATGCCCATGGGTCCGATCGAACTGGCCGATACCGTGGGCCTGGATATTGCGCTTGCTGCAGGCCAACAACTCTCGGACACCACAACTGCGCCAAAGTGTCTCATGGAGCGTGTAGAACGGGGCCATCTCGGCAAGAAAACGGGCCGCGGTTTCTACGAATGGTCAAAGGGAGTGATCGCGAATCGCAGCGATGTTACTGCCATCCCCGAAGGCCTTGCAGAGGCCCTGATTACACCCATGGTTGATCGCACTGAGGCCCTCGTGCAAGAGGGTGTGATTGCAGATGCTGATCTCGCCGATGCGGGAGTGATCTTTAGCACTGGCTTTGCTCCTTTCCGGGGCGGGCCACTGAACTGGAATAAAACAAGGAGCATTCGTGGATAAGTTTCG
>JAGWXV010000063.1 GCA_018969705.1 Betaproteobacteria bacterium | reverse complement strand
ACATCCAGACCCGCGTGATCGGCGCCCTGATGATCCGCGAGCTGACCACGCGTTATGGGCGCGAGAATATCGGCTTCCTGTGGGTGATGGTGGAGCCGATGCTGTTTGCGCTGTTGGTCGGCCTTGTGTGGCGGCTGATGAAGGGACCGGTGGAGTATGGGGTCGATATCGTCGCCTTCGTGGTGACAGGCTATATTCCGCTTGTCCTGTTTCGCAGCACGGTTTCCCGATCGATCAACAGCTTCACCGCCAATGGCAGCTTCATGTACCATCGCCAGATAAAGGTGCTGGATATCCTGCTCGTGCGCTTCATCATTGAATTGATAGGGCACATGATGGCCTACTTGGTGATTGGCCTTGTTCTTGGTACCTTCGGTTTGTTCCCTCGACCTTATGATATCGGGTTCATCATGTTGGGTGGTGCCTATTACGCCCTGTTCTGTTTTGCCGTCGCCCTCGTTATCGCGCCGCTGAGTGAGATGAGCGAAGCGCTTGAGAAACTTACTCCAGTCACGCTTTACATCATGATTCCGTTTTCGGGCGCGTTCTACCTGACCAGCGCCCTATCCGATTCCGTGGCCAAGGTCGCACTGCTTTCGCCGCCGGTGCACGGCATGGAAATGATGCGTTACGGCGTGTTCGGTCCAACGATCGATCCACAGTTTGATTTTGTCTATCCGTTCACCTTCATTTTGCCCTGCATGGTGGTTGGCCTGATGCTCTGTCGCATCGTCAGGCGCCGGCTTGTGGTGGAATGATCGTCTGCCAAGACATCCGCAAAAGCTATCGCGCGGGGCATGGCCGGCGCGAAGTGCTGAAGGGCATCAGCTTCACGGTGGCCAAGGGCGAACGCATCGCCCTGCTTGGCCGCAACGGCGCTGGCAAATCCACCCTTATCAAGCAGATTGGCGGGGTGGAGCTGCCCGACAGCGGCCGCATCATCCGCGGGATGAGCACCAGCTGGCCGATCGGGTTCAATGGCGGCTTCCAGGGCAGCCTGACCGGCTATGACAATGCCCGCTTCATCGCCCGCATCTATGGCCGATCCTATGCCGAGATGCGCGAATTCGTGGAGGATTTCACCGAACTGGGCGGATCATTGAAGATGCCGGTGAAAACCTATTCCTCCGGTATGCGCGCCCGGCTGGCCTTTGCCCTGTCGCTGGCCATCGAATTTGATTGCTATCTGATCGACGAGGTAATCCTGGTGGGTGACCAGAATTTCCAGCGCAAATGCCATGCGGAGCTTTTCGAGAGGCGGGCCGATCGAGCGATGATCATCGCCAGCCACGACATGCACACAGTCTCCCAACTTTGTGACCACGGGCTCGTCCTGCATGACGGTAAGGCATCGTTGTACGATGATATTGCCGAGGCCGTTGCAGTTTATAGTGAACTGTAACAGCGCGCGGCTTCCTCCATTTACAGTGGGTTGATCACCGGATGCGGCGTGTGGGTGACAAAGTGCTCATAGCGCATGTATTCGATCAGATCCTTGTAGTTCACCAAGTTCATCGGCTGCGGTGTCTGATTCGTCAAATCCTCGCGATCATAAATCATGAACTGTTCAAAAGTGTAAAGCTTGGTGTTGCGACCGATGAAGTGAAACACGGCGCTTTTGCGAGTGAGGGCGCGATCGGCGCGCGGGCTGCCACCATGGGCCAAAACAGAGTGCCAGAACACGACATCACCGGCCTTCAGAGACAAGGGCCGGCGCTCGCTCTGCATCTTTTTTTTCAATCGCGAGGAACCTGCGAGTCCAAGCATGGCCCATCTCGCTGGCAAATTCCTGCAGTACCTCGCTTGACGCGCCATTGGCAGCAAGTTGCTTGCGCTTCTCAGCCAGTTCAGTTTCGAATTCGGCGACGTGTTCGCTCAGATAGAAGGGCCACTTGTGGCTCTGGGGGACATAAAACAGCGGCCCGGCTTCCACAGAGATGTCTTCCAGCGCCACCCAGCATCCCGCTATGGAATAGCTTGGTTCAGGCCAGAAAAAGATAGCATCGATGTGTGCTTCCTGTTCGGTGCCGCGCTCGAAGTTAAGGGATCCAAAAACAACGGGATCGTCATTCAGCGCCCAACGAAGAAAATCAAGAATTGCCGGGGTGGCAGCCAGTTCCAGTAGTTCCGGGTGGCGCTGGTGCAATTGGCCAATGCGGTCACCGTAACCGAACTCGTCTTCCCCGGTATCAAAGTCGCGACGTACTTGGGCGACGATCTCATTGTAGACCTTGATCTTCTCAACTGGGTAGGCGCCCCGCAACACCGAGTAACCTTCCTCAATCCATTGCTGCTTCAGATCGTTAGATGCCCGATTGCTGCCATACCATTCCGATGTTTCGGGTCCAATCGGCAGCGGCGGTGGCAGCATGGCTTCCGGACTGATGTTCATCTGATTGGTGGCGATCAGCATCGAAGTAAAGCTCCTGTCAATGGAACCTTCATGGCATGTAACTTCGACTGATTCCAGAACGCTTTTTGAAGATGGATCGTAAGGCGTGGCCAGCTTACACTCTGGACATCATCAGTGAAGCCACACTGCCGTAATCAACGCGCCGCATATCGACATCGAGGTCGCGAATTGGGGCAATCGGCTTGGGATTGGCGAAATCAACCTGCCCGATTGCCCTGTCGAGTGCATCGGCCAGCGCGGACGGGGTGAGGGCGGCCATGCTGATGATCCGCTCCGAGCGCCGGCCGAGGTCCTTGCCTTCATAGCCATTGGTTACCGTCACACAGCCTGCACTGGCCATTTCCAGTGGCGGGTAGCTGGGGTGCGGGCTGACCATCAACGACACGCCGGCACAGGCCCTGTTGAGCATACTGGCATACTCCTCGATCGACATCTTGCCGACCGTCCGGGCGTTTTCCAGGCCCTTCAGGCGCGCCCGGTCGAATTCTTCACCAGCAAACACGATTTCGAAGCCGCTATTCACCTTTGGGTCGCGGCCCTGCCAGACGCGTAATCCCTCGCACAGCAGTTCAAAGCAATTGCGGCTCACACCGGGGCGGCCATAGGCGAGGATCAGACGGTCCGGAATGCTTGGCTTTATGAGAGTGGCAAGTGTTGGGTGCAGTTCGTAGGCCACATATTGCTGGGCTACGAAGCTGTGCCGATTCTGCATGAAGCCGGCCAGCTCTTCGGAATTGATGATCGCGATGGTTTCGTCCGGCCGGCGATAAGTCGCGTCGGCCAGGGCATAATGGTTCGACCAGTTGTAGAAGCCTGGCTCATAATCCTGAATGATGTAAGCCAACAGCGGATGAGCAGCGAACAAGGATTTCTGCTGATCAACAAGGCGGAAACCGAGATCAGCGGTCCACCAAGCGGTGGCGATATACATGTCTCCTGCCCGCACACTGATCGGTTCGTGCTGTGCCTGGGCGATGCCCACGATGGTATTTCCAGCGACATCCTCGTTTGGCCTGGCTTGGGTGAAGGAGCGATGCAGACGCGAGGTCAGCGCCTCTACCGATTGCCTGTCAACGGAATCCGAAGTGATTAGCACGCGCAAATCGATGTCCTGCCCCATCTGATCGGCAATTTGGCGAACGACCGTCAGGGCTGTCGTGATGCCGCCATAGATCTTCTCGGGCTTCATGGTTGGCAGGATGGCATTGAGGCGACGACGCCGGTTGTTGCTGCGAGCAACGCCAACCGGATAGATTTCCGGAACGGAATTATAAAATTCGCTTCGCAAGGTGAGGCCTCCATCAAGTCGTGGCATCGGTCGATCAAGGGCATAGCCCACTGAATCCGCACGCAAGTTCATCAGCGGCCCGGCCTGATCGGTCGCTGTGTCGCGGGCGGTCACCTTCACGTGACCAAAACCGGCATGCTCTGCAATGTATAGCAGCGAGCGTTCGATGGCATGGGCAAGGGTGCCATCAATCTGCCCGGCTTCCGGCTCGAAATCTTCGTAGGTCAGACCCAATGCGAAAAGCGGTTCAAGCGCTTCCCGTCGAGCCCAGAACATGGTGCTGGTAGGAAACTCCAGCGGCGTGCCGGCATCGATTGTGCAGCCGATCCGCGCCAGAAGGTGCCGGGCATGGTCGAAATCATAGCCCCAGTTGCGCAGATCGTTCACGGCCGGGAAGTGATCGGAATAGACGATGCCAATTGGCGCGTTGGCAAAAACGCTCAGAATGGAAAGAGCAATCTCACGAGAACCAACCAGGTTGGCGCGCAGAAACTCGCCCCATCCGGCATAGACGCTGTCGTGTGGTGACTTTTTCGTGTGAAGATGAAGAATTATCTCCGCATCATCCAGAAACCGCGCGCCCTCGATCAGGAACGGGGCCACGTCGCGGCCGCGATTCTGGCACGCCACAGCTTGGCCCTGCAAGTCGTGCGCCGCCAGCAACCGGTTTGCAATTGCCTGCTTTTCTGCGGTGTCGGTTGTAACAAGAAGGCGTATATCGATGTCGAGCGCCCGTAACTGGGCGAACATGCTGGGCAGCAGTTCGGTGTAATAGCCATGAACGATGGCCAACACCTTCGGCAATCGGGCAGGCGGTTTCAATTCGCCCGCCAGCGGAACTTTGACGGTAGGCAGCAAAGTTGCTGCCGGGTTTGTCGCCTGTTGCGCACCATACTCGTTGAACAGCCCCTCAATTGCGATCGCCTGCCTGGGACCTGCCGGTGATCTGTGAACGGGCGTGCGCACATTGCCTCTGATGGCGACATGGGCTTTCAGCAGCGCGTGAATAGCCGGACCCAGCCGGTGCTGCAGCCGCGCATCATCGATGTCGACAACGCCAGCGGTGACAAGTTGCACCTTGATGAAGGGGAATCCGCAATCCAGCAGTGTTTCCCAGTGATGGATGGTCGGGTTTTCTTCAATATCGAGCGGAAAGAGTGTGTCCACCGTCATCCCTGCATCGCGCAGCCGGTCCGACAAATGCACTTCGACTTGGTGGATCAGGCTGTCCTTGTCCCGGTACAACGGCGTGGCAGCGATGAGGGCTAGGCCCTGCCTGACAAGCGCCGGCTGTCGCAAGGTGAAGAAGAATGACTGACAATGCTGCCTGAGTTCGCGATTGTGGGTCAGGAAACAGACGTCGGCGGGCGTCGCCGCAATGCGTTCGCGAACGCGCGTCATGGCGGCGACACCATCCGGCCCGGAAAGGATGCTGTCATTGGTGAACGAGACGCTGCGCGCTTGAATCAATCCACCCAGCACTTCCACCGCATGCTTCCACGCGCCGAAATCATAACCCAGATTTTCCCGCACGATGACAATGCGCGCGACATTGCACGCCGGATCAACAAGATCGTCGAGGCTGTCTGTGTTGATCACCAGTACTATGGCATAGCCAGCGGCGGAAAAGCTCTCGATCTGGTGCTGTTGGCATTGGCTAAGCGCGCCATCGGCGGAGTAGGCCACGAAGACCAGCCAATCCTCATTGCTCGTGATCGCTGCGTTGCGATCAATCCGGGCGCGCGCGTCGCGCTTGATGATGTTGTTGGCAGCGCTCGGCATAACGTCGATGACGCGGCGGGGCTTGCGGCCCAATATCGTCCCAAGGCAGAGGTAGTGACGGGCCGGATCAATCTTAACGCGAGCTACATCGGGATATTCATTCAGGTACCAGTCCTCGTCGAATTCACCGCTGGCCCGAAAGGCGGCAATTTCTGCATCGCTGATATCAGCCAAAGACCGCTGACCAGTACGACTGCCCATTACTTGTTTGTATCCTTCGCTCATGCCACGAGGCGCTACTGCCGCTGCGGCTTCTAGGCAAGATTCATGACAACTGGTCGAGTGGCAAAATGACCTTTCTCGCGGCGTGTTTACCTCGAACGGCTTTGCACGCCTTGCCAGGGTCTTGGCGCAGGGGCATCAGCCCGCTTGGCCCGCCATAAAGCGTGGCCGAAGGCGTAAAGTGGTTCAAGCTGGTGGAGGGCGCGCATGATCCATCCCGTTATCCTGTGTGGCGGTGCCGGCACGCGGCTGTGGCCGGCATCGCGGCAGAGCGTGCCCAAGCCGTTTGTGCCGCTGCTGGGGCCGCGCACCCTGTTCCAGCAGGCGGTGGCGCTGGCGGCCGGGCCGGGCCTGGCAGCGCCGGTGATCGTGACGGGCGAAGCCTTGCGCTTCATCGTGCTGGAACAGCTTGAGGCGGTGGCGCAGCCGGCTGCCGCCAT
>JAGWXV010000062.1 GCA_018969705.1 Betaproteobacteria bacterium | reverse complement strand
CGGCACTGAGATGCTCCTTGCGAAGGGCGGCATAGTCGACATCACGGCCCTGGACATTGGTCATTGGCGCAAGCCCGCGGTCAACCAGCAAGACTTTGGCCGGCGGCTTTTCAGCCAGCCGGCAGGCCTCGTCGACCAAATGTTTATAGGGCACCTCTTTACCGTTACGCATACCCGCATCGGCAGAGATCATGACCACGGGTTGGGCATCATCGATGCGTGCCGCCAGCGACGGTGCAGCAAATCCGCCGAAGACGACTGAGTGAATCGCACCGATGCGTGCACAGGCGAGCATAGAGAAAATCGCCTCAGCAATCATGGGCATATAAATCAAAACACGATCGCCACGCTTTACGCCCAGTGATTTGAGAATAGAGGCCATTGCCTGCACCTCCTGGTGCAGCGCTTTATAGCTGTAGGTCTTCTCTTGCTGGGTCTCGGTTGAGATGTAGACCAGGGCCGGCTGGTCTGCGCGGCTCGCTAGGTGCCGATCAACTGCGTTGTGGCAAAGGTTGGTCTTGCCGCCGACATACCAGCGGGCAAATGGCGGGTTGGAGAAATCAAGAATCTTTTCGGGCTTTGCAAACCAGTCGATATTGGCAGCCTGTTCGGCCCAGAAGGCCTCTCGTTCCTCGATGGAACGCCGGTGAAATGCGGCAACTTGAGTGGTCATGATGCTCTCCTTTTGAGTACTGAGCCGGGAACATGAATCCAGCCGTGCATAAGAATGCGTGCGCTGCGGCTCATGATGGCCTTGGTGACGGTCCATTGGCCGTTGATAAGTTGGGCCTGCGCGCCGACCCGCAGGGTTCCGGAAGGATGGCCAAATCGGACAGCTTCACGGCTGCCACCGCCTGCTGCCAGATTCACGAGCGTGCCGGGAATCGCTGCTGCCGTAGCGATGGCGACCGAGGCGGTGCCCATCATGGCGTGATGTAGTTTGCCCATTGAGAGTGCACGCACCAGTAGATCGATCTCTGTGGCCGGCACACGTTTGCCGCTTGAGGCAGTGTATTCCTGAGGCGGCGCGACAAAGGCGATTTTTGGGGTGTGCTGCCGGCCTGCGGCCTCAGCGGGGTCACGGATGAGGCCCATGCGCATGGCGCCGTGGGCACGCAGGGCCTCGAACATGGCGAGCGCCTTTGCATCGTTATTGATCTGATCTTGCAACTCCGTGCCGGTGTAGCCGATATCTTTTGCATTGACAAAAATTGTCGGTATGCCTGCATTGATCATGGTGGCTGAAAGCGGCCCGAGGCCCGGCACTTCGAGTTGATCAATCAGGTTTCCGGTCGGAAACATGGCGCCACCGCTGGCATCGTCGCCTTCATCGGCAGGGTCAATAAACTCAAGCTGAACTTCCGCTGCCGGGAAGGTGACACCATCTAATTCAAAGTCACCGGTCTCTTGGACTTCGCCAGCAACGATTGGCACATGGGCAATGATGGTTTTGTTGATATTGACTTGCCAGATTCGCACGGTGGCGATGCCATCGTATGGCACGCGGCTAGAATCAAGAAATCCATTGCGAATAGCAAAGGGTCCGACGGCGGCAGAGAGATTTCCGCAGTTTCCGCTCCAGTCGACAAATGCTTTATCGATGGCGACTTGGCCAAACAGGTAGTCCACGTCGTGATCGGGCCGCTGGCTCTTAGAGAGGATGACCGATTTACTGGTGCTCGAAGAGCCATTGCCCATGCCATCGATTTGTTTGCCATAAGGATCTGGGCTGCCGATGGCCCGTAACAAAATCGCATCGCGCTCCGGGCCGGGCACTTGGGCTGCCGCAGGAAGGTCGGTCAGCGAGAAAAAGACCCCCTTGCTTGTGCCGCCACGCATGTAGGTTGCGGGAATTTTGATTTGCGGGGGAGGATGCATTGCAAAGATGCCGGGGCGGTGTTGATGAAAAGGCCGGCGGGCCGCTCAGGCCGCTTTTTTAGCCTCAAGAAAATCCTGTGCAAAGCGTTGCAGCACACCACCGGCCTCATAAATCGAGACCTCCTCGGCGGTATCGAGCCGGCAGGTGACTGGCACTTCCAGGCGCGCACCATCTCGACGATGGATCACCAGGGTCAGTGTCGCCCTGGGTTTGCGTTCGCCGATGACATCGAAGGTTTCGGTGCCATCAATGGCCAGCGTGTGTCGTGTGGTACCGGATTCAAATTCCAGCGGTAGCACTCCCATGCCGACGAGATTGGTCCGATGAATGCGCTCGAAGCCCTCGGCGACGATGGCCTCTACGCCCGCAAGCCGCACGCCTTTGGCCGCCCAATCCCGCGAGGATCCTTGGCCATAGTCGGCCCCTGCAATAATGATCAGGGGCTGTTTGCGGTTCATGTAGGTTTCAATGGCCTCCCACATCCGCATGATTTTTCCTTCCGGCTCAACGCGGGCGAGTGAGCCCTGCTTCACTTCGCCATTGACGACCACCATTTCGTTGATGAGTTTCGGGTTGGCAAAGGTGGCCCGCTGGGCAGTGAGGTGATCGCCACGGTGGGTCGCATAGGAATTGAAATCTTCCTCTGGCAGGCCCATCTTGGCCAGATATTCGCCAGCAGCGCTATCGGGCAGGATGGCATTCGACGGCGAGAGGTGATCGGTGGTGATGTTATCGGGCAGCACTGCCAATGGCCGCATGGCTTTTAGTGTGCGGACTCCGGCGAGCGCGCCTTCCCAATACGGCGGCCGACGAATATAGGTGCTCTTGGGCCGCCAGTGATACAGCGGGCTGACGGGCTGTGTGGACTCTGTTCGAATCGCGAACATGGGCTCGTAGACGTGACGAAATTGCTCTGGCTTGACGCTCGCGGTGACGACCGCATCAATTTCGGCATCACTCGGCCAGAGGTCTGCCAGTCGAATGGGCCGACCTGATGAGTCAGTGCCAAGCACATCTTTTTCAATATCAAAGCGTACTGAGCCCGCAAGTGCGTACGCCACAACCAGAGGTGGTGAGGCCAGGAATGCCTGCTTGGCATAGGGATGAATACGGCCATCGAAATTACGATTCCCCGAGAGCACGGCAGTGGCATAGAGATCCCGATCAATGATCTCTTGTTGAATCTCGGGATCCAGCGCGCCGCTCATGCCGTTACAGGTGGTGCAGGCGAAGGCGACCACTCCAAAGCCCAGCTTCTCAAGTTCGGTAAGTAGGCCGGCTTCTTCCAGATAGAGTGCGACCGCCTTTGAGCCTGGCGCCAGCGAGGTCTTCACCCAGGGCCTGCGCAGCAGGCCGGCACGGTTCGCATTTCGTGCCAGCAGGCCAGCAGCAATCATATTGCGCGGGTTATTCGTGTTGGTGCAGCTGGTGATTGCGGCGATGATCACCGCGCCATCTGGCATCTCGCCCGCGGTTTCTTGATACGGCGCTGCGATGCCCTTTGCCGCAAGATCGGCTGTGGCAACCCGCTTATGCGGATTTGAGGGGCCGGCGATATTTCGGACGACTGTGCCAAGATCAAAGGATAAAACCCGTTCGTATTGGGCCGCTTGCATCTGGTCAGCCCAGAGGCCCGTCTGGCGCGCGTAGGTCTCAACAAGTTTTACTAAGTTCTCGTCACGGCCAGTCAGCCGCAGATACTTGATGGTCTGCTCATCGATATAAAACATTGCTGCAGTGGCGCCAAATTCGGGAGCCATATTCGAAATCGTGGCGCGATCACCGAGGGTGAGATTGGCTGCGCCATCGCCGAAAAATTCCAGATAAGCGGAGACCACACGCGCTTTGCGCAAAAACTCAGTCAGCGCGAGCACGATATCGGTTGCGGTGATGCCGGGCGCTGGCCGGCCCGAGAGTTTCACACCGACAATTTCTGGCAGCCGCATCCAGGAGGCGCGCCCAAGCATGACGCTTTCAGCTTCAAGGCCGCCAACGCCGATTGCAATAACACCCAGCGCATCCACCATGGGTGTGTGGCTATCGGTCCCGACCAATGTATCGGGGTAAGCGACACCATCTTGGACCTGAATCACTGGCGACATCCGCTCAAGGTTGATCTGGTGCAGGATGCCATTACCGGGGGGAATAACATCGACATTTCGAAACGCGCGCTTGGTCCACTCGATAAAATGAAAGCGGTCCTCGTTGCGGCGATCTTCAATGGCGCGATTTTTCGCAAATGCGTCCGGATCAAATCCGCCACACTCCACTGCCAGTGAGTGGTCCACGACCAATTGGGTAGGAACCACGGGGTTGATCATGGCGGGATCGCCACCTTTTTCTGCGATCGCATCGCGCAGGCCGGCGAGGTCCACCAGGGCGGTCTGGCCGAGAATGTCATGGCAGACGACACGGGCAGGAAACCACGGAAAGTCGCGATCGCGGCGGTTTTCTGCAACCTGCTGCAGGCAGTCATTCAGGATCGCCGGATCACAGCGTCGAACGAGATTTTCAGCATGGACCTTGGCGGTATACGACAGCCGCGCATAGGCGCCGGGAGCGATGGCCTCGATGGCCGATTGCGTATCAAAATAAGACAGGGCGGTGCCCGGCAAGGGCTTACGAAACGCGGTGTCCATTTTTACTTGCGCTTATCCAGGGGCACGAATTTTTGATCTTCGGGCCCGGTGTAATTGGCGCTTGGCCGGATGATCTTGCCATCCTGCCGCTGCTCAATCACATGGGCGCTCCAGCCCGAGGTCCGCGAGATGACAAAAAGTGGCGTGAACATGGCGGTGGGCACGCCCATCATGTGATAACTCACTGCCGAAAACCAGTCGAGATTGGGAAACATTTTTTTTGCGTCCCACATGACTGTCTCGAGCCGCTCGGCGATGTTGAACATCTTCATATCATTGGCCATACGCGAGAGCTTGCGGGCCACTTCTTTGATTACTTTATTGCGTGGATCACCAATGGTGTACACCGGATGGCCAAAGCCGATGATGACCTCTTTATTTTCGACCCGACGCCGGACATCGGTCTCAGCTTCATCGGGTGTGTTGTAGCGCTTCTGGGTCTCGAAGGCGACCTCATTGGCCCCGCCATGCTTGGGGCCGCGCAGGGCACCGATTGCACCGGTAATGCAGGAGTAAAAATCAGCGCCGGTGCCGGCAATGACACGGGCAGCAAACGTAGAGGCATTGAACTCGTGCTCTGCATACAGAATCAGTGAGGTATGCATGGCCTGGACCCAGTCTTGTGGCGGTCGACGCCCGTGCAGCAGATGCAGGAAGTGGCCGCCAATGGAGTCATCATCGGTCTCAACATCGATGGCGCGGCCGTTGTGGCTGTAGTGGTACCAGTACAGCAGCATGGAGCCCAAGGAGGCCATCAACCGGTCAGCAATATCGCGGGCACCGGGGGCGCTGTGGTCTTCTTTTTCCGGGATATTGCAGCCAAGCGCTGAGACACCGGTACGCATCACATCCATCGGATGGCTGGATGCGGGCAGGGCCTCGAGGGCAGCCATCACATTGGCGGGAAGGCCCCGAAGCGCACGCAGTTTGTTCGTGTAGCCGATTAGCTCGGGCCGGTTGGGCAGTTTTCCGTGGACCAGCAGGTAGGCAATTTCCTCAAATTCGCAGACATCAGCGAGATCAAGAATGTCGTAGCCACGATACGCGAGGTCATTGCCCGTGCGGCCAACGGTACACAGTGCGGTATTGCCTGCAGTGATGCCAGAAAGCGCAACTGATTTTTTTGCTTTTGGGGCGGCGGCTTCAGCGGCCGAAGTGGCAGGGGATTTAGAGGTGGGTGACATAGCAGTTTATATAGACAGAGGTGAAATAAAAAAGGCAGAGGCTGCTGAAACTATTTTTTGGAAAATAAGGCATCGAGCTTATTTTCGAAATCCCAGTAGCCGATTGAGTCGTAGAGTTCCTCGCGGGTTTGCATCATGGCCACCACCTGGCGCTGGGTCCCATCACGTCGAACGGCCTCATAGACCGTCTGTGCTGCCTTGTTCATCGCCCGAAAGGCTGACAGCGGATACAACACAATCGCAACTCCGGTGGCCTTGAGCTCATCCACGGAGTAAAGCGGGGTCGCGCCGAATTCAGTGATGTTGGCCAGCACCGGCACCTTCACCGCCCCAACAAACTGTTGGTACATGGCGAGTTCGGTCATGGCCTCCGGAAAGATTGCATCGGCCCCGGCTTCAACGCAGGCGCAGGCCCGATCAATTGCGGATTGAAGGCCCTCGACGGCCAGGGCATCGGTGCGG
>JAGWXV010000061.1 GCA_018969705.1 Betaproteobacteria bacterium | reverse complement strand
CGGGCTAGGTCTTTGCGCCTTTGGCACGCTCGGTGCGGATAATTAAAATCTTTGCCAGTGCCAGCACCACAAAGGTAATTACGAAGAGCAGAAAACCGAGTGCAAACAGCGTTGAGAGGTGAAAGTCGTCGGCCTCGCCGAACTCATTGGCAAGCGTCGAGGCAATCGATGAGCCCGGCGCAAATAATGAACTGCTAATACGCTGCGAATTTCCAATCACAAAGGTCACCGCCATGGTCTCACCCAGGGCGCGGCCCAGGCCGAGCATGATGCCGCCAATTACGCCTTGCTGGGTATAGGGCAGCACGACATAGCGGACCACCTCCCAAGTAGTGCAGCCTACCCCATAGGCCGACTCACGCAGAATCGGTGGCACGATCTCAAAGACATCCCGCATTACTGCTGCAATGAACGGCAGAATCATAAAGGCAAGAATTAAGCCGGCGGCCATGATGCCAATGCCATTCATTGCCCCGCCAAACAATGGCCCAATCAGCGGCATCTGGCCCAACGTTGACTGCATTGCAGGCTGGCCGTACTCGGCAAACAGCGGGGCGAAAATAAATAAACCAAACATACCGTAAATGATGGATGGCACAGCTGCGAGAAGCTCTACCGCGGTTCCGAGTGGGCGGCGCAGCCAGACCGGGCAGGTCTCGGTAAGAAACAGTGCGATTCCAAAACTTAACGGGACAGCAATCAAGAGCGCTATGCCGGAGCTCACCATCGTGCCAAAAATAGCAATCGCAGCACCGAATTCTTCATTGATGATGTCCCACTCGATCCGCCACAGGAATTCGATTCCGAATTTTTTAAATGCCGGCCAGGCGGTGGCCACTAGGGAAATCAAAATTCCGATCAGGGCGACTAATACGAGCAGCGAAAACAGTAGCGTGACTTTGTGAAAAAGAAAGTCTTGCAGCCGTTGTCGACGAACCACCTGCAACCGTTTCTGGTCGAGTAGTCCGCTATCCGAGACAGAGGGATTCGTCATGAAGGTGCAGGTCTCTCTCGCGCGTCGCCAGGGATTGATAAAGAAGGCGCCGGGAGATCAGTGACCACCCGGCGGCCCCTATTTTAAACCCGGGTCAGCGGGCGATTTGTGTCCAGACCTTCTCGGTGATGGCCTTGGTCAGGCTATCGGGCAAGGCAACATAATCTAGCTCTTCGGCCATTTTCTTGCCGTTTTTAAACGACCAGTCGAAAAACTTTAACGCCTCGTTCGAGGCCGCTTTATCGGCAGGATTTTTGTACATCAGCACAAAGGTAGCGCCGGTAATCGGCCAGGCCGTCGCGCCACGCTGATTCACCAACGAAATTCCCATGCCCGGCACGCTGAACCAGTCTGCGTTTGCCGCGGCCGCAGCAAACGTTTTGTCATCGGGTTCAACAAAAATCCCATTGCGATTCTCAAGCTGGGCATGTGCGATTTTATTTTTCTTTGCGTAGGCGTACTCCACATACCCGATGGATCCCTTCACACGGGCCACATTGGCGGCGACACCCTCATTTCCTTTTCCGCCCACAGAGCTTGCGGCTGGCCACTTCACAGCAGCGCCCTTGCCGACTTTCTCGGCCCAGGCCTTGCTGACTTCGTTTAAATAGTCCGTGAAGATAAAGGTTGTGCCGGAGCCGTCTGCGCGATGCACTACGGTGATAGCCTGATCCGGAAGCTTCTTACCAGGGTTGATTGCAGCAATTTTGGGATCATTCCACTTCGCTATCGAGCCCATAAAAATCTCCGCGAGTACTGGGCCAGTCAACCGCATCTCGCCGTGCTTAAAGCCCTCTAGATTGACGATCGGCACAACACCACCTAACACCGTCGGGAATTGAACCATGCCGTCTTTCTCGAGATCAGCGCCGGAAAGGGGTGCATCGGTACCGCCAAAAGTCACGGTTTTGGCACGAATCTGACGGATACCGCCAGATGACCCAATTGATTGGTAATTCAGTCCGACCTTAGCAACTTTTTTGTACTCCTCGGCCCATTTTGCGTAAATCGGATAAGGGAAGGTGGCGCCCGCGCCCGTGATGTCAGCAGCCTGGGCGGAGGTCACGACTCCACAAGCAAGCGCGGCCGCGGTGAGAAATTTCTTAAAAGAGACCATCGTGGAAATTCCTATGAAAAAGAGGTTGTTCGAAACAAGAAGGATCGCAACTCGGTCCGAGGCCTGAGTCTAGGGGCCTAATATTTCAAACAGATGACATTTGCCGGGCTTAAAGCCGGCGCAGGGCGTTCGCAACCGCCTGGGCTGTGGACTGGGCAAGCGCGGCGTGGCGGGCCTCCACCATGACCCGCACCACCGGCTCGGTGCCCGAGGGCCGTATCAGCAGTCGGCCCTGCTCGGCCAGCTGCTTCTGTGCATCGGCGCAAGCCTGGGTAACCCCAGGGGCCTTCTGCCAATCAGCCCCAGCAGGCATAGGTACATTAATGAGTGTCTGGGGATAGCGCTCAAACTCTTGCACCAGCGCGGCAAGCGGCTGGTTAAAACGCACAATCGCCGCTAAGACCTGCAAAGCACTCACGATTCCATCCCCAGTGGTGTGCTGATCCAGGCACAGGATATGGCCAGACGATTCCCCGCCCAAAAGCCAGCCCGTTTCTTTCAGCATCTCCATCACGTACCGATCGCCGACCTTTGCGCGACGAAAATCAATGTGCAGCCGATGCATCGCATGCTCAAAGCCCAGATTGGTCATGAGCGTGCCCACTACACCCGGGACGGCCTCCACGCTGACATGCCGCAGCCGGTCTTTGACAATGGCATACAGCAGCTGATCACCGTCAAAGACAGTGCCGCTGCGATCGACCATGATCAGCCGATCGCCATCACCATCCAGAGCCACGCCGTAATCGGCCTGCTCGCGTATGACGCGCTCGGCAAGCGCCTGCGGATGGGTTGCTCCTACTCCGGAGTTGATATTAAAACCATCGGGCTCATGGCCCATGACCGCAATCTCTGCGCCCAGCTCGTGAAATACGGGGGGTGCAACGTGATACGAGGCCCCATGGGCACAATCAATCACAAGCTTCACACCCCGCAGCGACAGGCTGGAGGGAAAAGTGTTTTTGCAAAACTCAATGTAGCGGCCCGAGGCGTCGTCCAACCGGCGGACCTTGCCCAAATCAGCCGAAGCCACACACTGCATGGGCTGATCAATCGCGGCCTCAATCTCAGATTCGATGGCATCCGAAAGCTTCTCGCCTCGGCCATCGAAAAACTTGATGCCGTTATCGTTAAAGGGGTTGTGTGAGGCACTGATGACAATACCTGCTGAAAGCCGCAGGGCCCGAGTGAGATAAGCAACCGCAGGTGTCGGCATTGGGCCCACCAGAAGCACGTTAACGCCCGCAGCGCTAAATCCTGACTCCAGGGCGGACTCCAGCATGTAGCCCGAGATGCGGGTGTCCTTGCCGATCAACACGGTGGGATGCGACACCTGGCCTGCCGATGCCGCCTTGGCCGACAGCACACGGCCCGCAGCGAACCCCAGCTTTAAAACAAAATCCGGCGTAATCGGCGCGGTGCCGACAGTGCCGCGAATGCCATCCGTGCCGAAATATTTCCTACTCATCACGCGATTCTAATGCGGCCCACACGCTGAGCGCCTGCCGGGTAGGGCCCACATCATGGACGCGCAGCACGGACGCCCCCTGAGCAGCTGCCCAAAGCGCTGCCGCCACGCTGCCCGAGACACGCTCGCTCGCAACATCTTGGCCCGTCAAGGCGCCGATCATGCGCTTACGTGAAACACCCACCAGCACCGGCTGATGGCGTGCAAATTGCGAGATCGCCCGCATCAGCTGCAGATTGTGATGCAGTGTTTTTCCAAATCCAAAGCCCGGATCAATCAAGATGCGCTCGCGCATGACACCACCATCCAATAGCTGCTGCCGCTGGGCGAGAAGAAAAGATTCAACTTCCAAGACCACATCCTGATAGACAGGATTAGCCTGCATGGTGGCTGGTTCGCCTTGCATATGCATGATGCAAAGCCCACAGCGTGACTTACTCACTGCGTCAATCGCCTGCGGATCACGAAATCCGTTGACATCATTAATCAAATCAGCGCCCTGCGCGATGACGGCGCGCATGACCGCAGGCCGGCGAGTATCGACTGAAATCGGCAGGCCAAGCGTCAGGGCTGATTCAAGGACCGGCCCAATACGATCAATCTCCTGCTGCTCAGAGACGGGGACTGCGCCTGGCCGTGTGGACTCCCCACCAAACTCCAGTAGATCTGCGCCCTCCTGGGCAAGCCGCTCTGCATACCGGATGGCCTGCTCTACTGGCGCAGCAGCGGCGGACTGCAGCAGGCCATCGCCTGAAAAAGAATCCGGCGTGACATTCACAATGCCCATGATCAGCGGCCGATTCAGCGCCAGCTGATAGCGCCCACAAATGAAAACCGGCGGGGATTCCGCCGGTTGATCTGGAGTGGCCAAGATTTACGCCGCTGCCGGTGCCGTTGGGGCAACGCCCGTGGGGCCGGGGCCGCCCGAGTTGGAGATGCCGGTGCCGGTCTGCTTCGGTGGCCGGGGCGGCTTGCCCTCGATGATGTCGTTGATCTGATCAGCATCGATGGTTTCCCACTCTAGTAAGGCATTGGCCATTGCATGCATCTTGTCTTTATTGTCTTCGATAAGCTTACGCGCTACAGCGTACTGCTCATCAATGATGCGGCGGATTTCTTTATCCACTTTTTGCATCGTCGACTCTGAGACATGGGTCGTCTTGGTGATCGATCGGCCAAGGAAGACTTCACCTTCATTTTCCGCGTAGACCATCGGGCCAAGTTCATCAGTCATGCCATAACGGGTCACCATGTCGCGGGCCAATGCGGTGGCACGCTCAAAGTCGTTGGAGGCGCCTGTTGTCATCTGGTTCATAAAGACTTCTTCCGCAATCCGGCCGCCGAAGAGCACCGAGATGGTGTTGAGCATGCGGTCCTTATCCATGCTGTAGCGATCCCCCTCCGGCAGCTGCATGGTCACCCCCAAGGCGCGGCCACGGGGAATGATGGTGACCTTGTGCACGGGATCGGTCTTGGGCAGCATGCGCGCGACCAGGGCGTGGCCCGATTCGTGGTAAGCGGTGTTTTTGCGCTCTTCCTCGGGCATGACAATCGATTTGCGCTCTGCGCCCATCATGATTTTGTCTTTGGCCTTCTCGAAATCCATCATCTCCACGACGCGGCCATTACGCCGGGCAGCAAACAGCGCCGCCTCATTAACCAGATTCGCGAGATCAGCGCCCGAGAACCCCGGGGTGCCACGGGCCAGAATATCGGCGCGGACATCAGGTGCAATTGGCACCTTGCGCATATGAACATTCAGAATCTGCTCACGGCCACGCACATCGGGCAGGCTCACCACCACCTGACGATCGAAGCGGCCGGGACGCAACAAAGCAGGATCCAGCACATCCGGGCGGTTGGTGGCGGCAATCACAATGATGCCCTGGCCGGTTTCAAAGCCATCCATTTCCACCAGCATCTGATTTAAGGTCTGCTCGCGTTCATCATTGCCGCCGCCTAAACCAGCGCCGCGCTGACGGCCCACGGCATCAATCTCGTCAATGAAAATAATGCAGGGGGCATGTTTTTTTGCCTGCTCGAACATGTCACGCACACGGGCAGCACCCACACCCACAAACATCTCAACGAAGTCCGAGCCTGAGATCGAGAAAAACGGCACCTTGGCTTCGCCGGCAATTGCTTTCGCGAGCAGGGTCTTACCCGTTCCGGGCTGGCCCACCATCAGCACGCCACGGGGAATGCGGCCGCCCAACTTTTGGAACTTGGAAGGGTCGCGCAAAAACTCCACCAGCTCTTGGACTTCTTCTTTTGCCTCATCACAGCCGGCAACATCGGCGAAGGTCACGGCATTGGTGTTTTCATCCAGCATCCGCGCACGTGACTTACCAAAGGAGAATGCACCGCCTTTGCCGCCGCCTTGCATCTGGCGCATGAAAAATACCCAGACCCCGATCAGCAACAGCATCGGGAACCACGACACAAAAATGCTCATCAGCACCGACGGCTCTTCTTCGGCTTTTGCCGAGACCCGCACGCCATACTTCATCAGATCGGAGACCATCCAGAGGTCTTGCGGCGCATTAATGACAACCTGCCGCTCATCGTTCGTAATTGCGCGCACGGTGCGGCCCTCGACCATGGCAGACTTAATGCGGCCCTGGCGGGCCTCTTCCATGAATTGGGAGTAAGGCATCTCCGGCCCCCGGCTCTGACGGGTGTCAAACTGCCGGAAAACCGTGAACAAGACCAAAGCGATCACCATC
>JAGWXV010000060.1 GCA_018969705.1 Betaproteobacteria bacterium | reverse complement strand
AAGGTCTTCAGCAGGTGAATCGATGAGATGCCAATAATGGCTGTGGCCAGCTTCACTTTCAGAATGTTGGCATTGACATGTGAGAGCCACTCCGGCTGATCCGGATGGCCCTCGAGATCGAGCCGCGAGACAAAGGTCTCATAGCCGCCGATGATCACCATAATCAGCAGGTTCGAAATCATGACAACATCAATGAGCGAAAGCACCATCAGCATGACCACGGTCTCTTTGCTCACCGCCTGCACGCCCATGGTCTGGGCGGTCTGCGTCAGGGCATTGGGATCCCAAAGCACGGGCACCAAATGCGTAAGTTCTTGAATAAAGAGCACCACATAAACGCCCTGGGCCACGATCAATCCCAGATATAAGGGCAGCTGCAGCCAACGGCTCGCAAAGATAAGCGCTGGCATCGGCCTTAGGCGGCGGGTGGCGGACGCGGACTCTGAGTGTGTGGAATCGTTTTGCATGGGGCCAGTTTAGCCTATGCGATGCGGGTCCATTGGCCGCCTGCTCGCGCGACGGCCTGCTCATCAAACGTAAAACCAAGGCCCGGCGACTGCCGCAGCACCACGCGGCCTGCGCGCAGCTCAAGCTGGTGATTGATTAGGCGCCGAAAGTTTAAGACCTGATCATCGGTGAAAAACTCCACAAATCGGGCATTGGTGGTGGCGGCCACCAAGGGCGCATGCAAATCATGAAACCAGTGGGGACTCACCGTTACACCACGGCAGTCCGCATAGGCCGCAATTTTTCGCCACTCCGATATGCCGCCACAGACTGCGGCATCGGCCTGCAGAATCTCTGCACCCCCGGAATCCACAAGCTCGCGAAAGCGCCAACGGCCTACCTCGATCTCACCTGTAGCGACGGTGACGGATGTTCTTGCGGCAAGCCGCGCATGCAAATCGATGGCATCCGGGGAAAATGGCTCTTCAATCCAATACGGATCATAGGCCTCGAAGCGGCGCATGTAGTCCATTGCCGTTGGCAGATCCGACCAGGCGTTGTTGGCATCCAGCATCAGCAACACAGCCGGGCCGATAGCATCCCGAGCAGCAGCAATCCGTGCTTCCTCCTCGGACGGCGAGAGTCGGCCAGTCTTCATCTTGACCGCGCGAAAGCCCTGGGCCACATAGCCTGCTAACTCATTGCCGAGATCTGCAGGAGATTTACCCTCCAAGTAATAGCCGCCGCTGGCATACGCCGGTACGCTGTCTCGCTCATTGCTGCCCAGATAGTCATGCAGCGGAAGGCCCGCTGAACGCGCATTCAAATCCCAGAGGGCCGTATCCAGAATTGAAACACCGCGCATCACGGTACCGGCCCTACCCTGAAGTAATGCCTCTTGATAAAGCGTCTGCCAGAGGCCCTCGGTGCGCAGGCTCTCTTGGCCAATTAATAATGGCCCGAGCAGCAACTCGACAGCAGATTTCAAAATGCCGCCAGCACGACTGCCGACATAACAAAATCCAATTCCTTCATGGCCATCACGACTGCGGACCTTCACCAGGCCGTAGTGCCGTGATGACACCGTGCGGGTTGAAAACGAAGTTACCCGATCCAGCGGCACCTCACAGACCGCGACCGACACGGAATCAATAATGGGCATAGTGAACTCCTGATGAATTCCGACAGTGGGCCCAAGCGACCCTGAGGCCCAATGCGGATGCCTTAAGGCCGAACCAGATCGCTTCTGCGGTATTCCAGGCTATAGATAAACCGCTCTTCGGGATGATGGGTGACTGAAATTTCAAAGAGCTCGTCGTTGCGATCATAGTAGCGCCGAATCACCACCATGCACGGCGTATCACGGCTAACCTGCATGGATTTGGTCAGCCGTGCCGGCAGCGCCGTTGCAAAAAGGTCTACTGTTGCGCGCTCAATTTTGACGCCGTAGCGGCGCTCGATCTGCTCAAAGACCATCGCATGGCTGTGATCGGGCTCCTGCACAACGCCAGCAAACTTTGGATGGATATAAATATCGCTATACGACACTACCTGCTGGGTGTCGCGCTCGCGCCGTGCGCCACCAATGTGATACCACTGCGAACCTACGGCAACGCCAAGAAGCTTTGCAGTCTCAGCATCACAGGAAACCGTTTCTTCGACCTCATTGGTGCGATAGGTAGCGCCGGAGTAACGTAGTAGCTCCGAGGGTGCGGCCACCGTCTGCACAAAACGGACTGCGCGATCACGCGAGATCACACGCGTGGGCGCACCCTGCCGACGCAGAATCAGGCCCTGGGCCTCGAGTGTGGCCAGCGCATGCCGCAACGTATGCCGACTGACATCGTAGTGTTTACAAAACGAACTCTCCGAAGGCAGTGAGCCTCCAACGCCCCACTCCCCTGCCCGAATCCGATCCGCCAGCGCATTGGCCACGAACTCATGTAACGTGACCCCGCTGGCTAACAACTCCTCTTTGCGCTCATTTGTCATCGTTTTTGCAAAGACTCCCTGAAAGCTGTCGGCGGGCCCGAAAGCCCATACCGCGGGCGATGATACTCCAGCTAAGGGTCAGGAAAACCTAGGAAAACTCCATAGATGGCAGCCATGCTCTGCAGATCCTGCGGCGTGTCTAGGTCAGAGAAATAGGCCGGATCCTCGGTCAAAAATTCGTGGCGCTTCGTGCTGCCCGCGCCGACAAACTCCCGCAGCCGAAATCCGGGCTGGCTCAAGACCGATGGCGGGATGGCCGAAGCCGCCAGTAAGATCGGGTGGCCTGGCATGCCTGCACTATTGCGGGGCAAAACAATATCCGCATCCCGATCATGGGCTTGTGCCCAGAGGGTCTCGTAATGCCGAGCAGTGAGCAGTGGCAGGTCGACCAGGCTAATCAGTACGGTACCGTGTGACGACTGTGGCAGCGTTAAGGCCGCCTTCAGTCCGCTGGCCACCGAGAACTGCGGATCATCCGTTAATTGATCAGAAGCAATCCTGACTCGGGTGATCTCGATATCGGAAAGTGCTGCCGCATGTCGCGACAGCGCCGCCGATACTGCATCGGCCTGAGCGCCGATGACCACGACTGCGCGTCGGATGCCCGCATCGGCCATTGTGCGTAGCTGCCGAACCACCAGCGGCACGCCATCGATTTGCAGCAAGCCCTTGCAGCAGCCGCCAATCCGGCTTCCGCGGCCTGCAGTGAGCAAAAGCCCAGTTGCTTCCAAAGAAATCTGCGGCCTCATTTCATCTGCGAATTCTTCGCAAAGGCCACGTCTAAATCTCTCGGTAATGGCACTGCATTTTTAACAGCGAGCACCTCTGCCATCACGCTCACGGCAATCTCAGCGGGTGTTTTGCTGCCGATATAAATCCCAATCGGACCGCGTAGCCGCGCAAGGCTTTGCTCGGTCTGGCCGAAATGCTCAATCATGCGGCGATGGCGCTCGGCATTATTGGAGCGTGAGCCGATTGCGCCAACATAGAACGCATCACTCTGCAGGGCCTCCAAGAGCGCGCTGTCATCAAGCTTTGGGTCGTGGGTCAAAGCCAACACACAGCATCGCCGATCGGGCTGAAATGCCCTCACCGCATCATCCGGCCAGTCCGACAGTATCGAGACTCCCGGCACGGACCAGGAGCCGGAGTATTCACTGCGCGGGTCGCAGACCGTGACTTGAAATCCATTAAAGAGCGCCATGCTGGCTAAATATTCCGCCATCTGTCCGGCGCCAATCAAGAGCATCCGATACTCTGGGCCATACGTATTTTTTAGTGCCTTGCTATCGATGCTTAATTCATCGATTTGACTGACCGATTCCAGATGGACATCTCCGGTGGCCAGGTCCGTGACACGCCGAACCAATCCGCCTGACTCCAAGCGCTGCACAAGCGCTGACAGCTGCTCTGCGCTTGGATTAAATTCCAGCAAGATCTCGAGCGTGCCACCACAGGGCAACCCGAAGCGGTGGGCCTCATCGGCGGTGATGCCATAACGCAGCAGCTGCGGCGGCCCGTCGCGTAGCGCATCGGAACTGCCCGTTTTGGCCGCCTGGGTGTAGCGAGCAATCAAATCATCCTCAATGCAGCCGCCTGAGACCGAGCCCACCAATGCGCCGGTCTCGCATAGACCCATGATTGAGCCGACAGGCCGAGGCGATGAGCCCCAAGTCCGCACCACGGTCGCCAGCAAGGCCCGCTTTCCCTGGCTGCGCCAGTCGCGCAAATGCCGCAACACAATGACGTCAAGATTCTCCACGCACCTAGTCCTTACGCATCACGATGCATCAGTCGATTCGCATCAGCACCGCCAGCTCCTTGGCAAGCGACTCGACATGCGAGAGATTATGAATGGCTACTGAGCGGTCGGCATAGCGATGCAAGACCGTGGCGCCTGCAGCGAGCGGCTGATAGCCCTCGTAGCGCAGTAAAGGGTTAAGCCAAACGAGCCGCCGGCTCTGATGCGAAAGCCAGCCGAGCTCTTTATCTAACAAATCACTGGCGCCCGTATCAAGGCCATCGCTAATCAGTAAGACCAGACTGCGCCGTCCCACTACGGCCGACCGATGATGCTGTCGTAACTGAGACAGCGACTCCCCGAGCCGGGTGCCCGAAGCAAAATCGGGAATTAATATGTTGGCCAGATCCAGCATTCGATCGGTGTCGCGCTCACGAAAAGCCCGTGTCAGATCGGTGAGCGACACACCAAAAGAGAATACCGAGCGTCGCAGACCGCGTGTGGACTGGTGCAAAAATGCAAGCAGCAGTCTTGCATAACGCTCCATGGATCCTGAGATATCCACCAGCACCAGCAGCGGCAGCGGCTGCTGACGATGTCGCAAGAATGCAGGCGCAGGAGCCTCGCCCGCATAGCGGCTGGTTTCTCGGACAAGCCGTGACCAATCGGGATGCCGGCCGTGGGCTGCCGACTGCATCCGCCGGGATCGGTGGGTCGGCACGCTGAGCGGCACCTCGCGCACCAGCCGCTCCATCAGTAAAAATTCACTGGCACTCAGAGACTGAAAATCTGCATGCCGCAGCCGCGCAACATCACTGGCACTCATGGCTGCATCCAGGTGAATCTCATCTTCACGGGCCGCCTGCATCGGCGAAGCGGCCCGTGGGGGCGTC
Organism: Betaproteobacteria bacterium; assembly: GCA_018969705.1. Taxonomy (GTDB): domain Bacteria; phylum Pseudomonadota; class Gammaproteobacteria; order Burkholderiales; family Burkholderiaceae_A; genus Lacustribacter. Next base: position 1,263 of record JAGWXV010000060.1, on the reverse strand, counting down.
AGTGCCTCGGTGGCCCGGGGGCCGCGCTTGGGCGGATTGGCCTGGGCTTTTGAAGGCGGTAGCAGCTGAGCCATCAACTGCTTTGCAATCTCAGGATTGCGAAAAAACGCATCAAATAGTTCTGCAAAGACCTGCCGGTCTTCTTGACGAGATACCAGCACAGACTCCAGACCTGCATAGAGATCAAGCCGCCGAGAAACGCCAACCAGTGCGGCGGCCTGTTGTGCTAGCCCGATGCGCGCACTATCAATCGGCAGGCCTGCACGACGCAGGGCGCGTGAAAATCCAACAATATTTTCCGCAAGCTTTCCCGCCCGGGCATCTCCGAGCAGCATCACTCAGCCTTCAGTAATTCTTCGGTAACCGTCTGTAAGGCGGCGACATCTTCTCGCTGCTTAAAGAGAATGCCCGCCGTCTGCTCAATGACTTCGGGATCCAGCTGCAAGGTATCCAACGCCACAAGGGCCTTGGCCCACTCGACACTTTCTGCAATGCCGGGCGTACGCTGAAACGCATTAGCAAACGGCTGCTGCCGAAGCCGGCTCACAAAATCCGCCACCTGGGTGCTGAGTGCCGCACTGGCGGTGGGCACTTTCGAGCGGACAATCTCTAGCTCGCGATCCCGCTGCGGATAATCCACCCACTGATAAAGGCAGCGTCGTTTGACTGCGTCGTTGAGTTCGCGAGTTCGATTGCTGGTAAGAATCGTCAGCGGTGTGGAGCGCGCCCGAATTACCCCCAGCTCGGGAATGCTGACCTGATACTCTCCGAGATACTCGAGTAAAAAAGCCTCAAAGGGCTCATCCGCCCGATCCACCTCATCAATCAGTAAGACCGCGCCAGGTTCTGGTGCCTCGAGCGCCTGCAGCAGTGGCCGGCGAATGAGATAGCGGTCTTGATAGACCTCTTTCTCAATTTCATCGGCCTTGGCCTGATGCTCACGAACCCGCATGTGAATCAGCTGGGCTGAGAAATTCCACTCGTAGAGCGCTTCGCGCTGTTCCATGCCGTCGTAACACTGAAGCCGCACCAACATTCGGCCTAAAGCGGTGGCCAGTGACTTCGCCAGCTCGGTCTTGCCCACGCCCGGCGCGCCCTCCAGCAACAAAGGACGGCCCAGCCGCATCGATAAAAAGACCGCCGTCGCAAGGCGCCGGTCCGGGTAATAGCCGACTGCCTGCAGCAAGCCGATGAGTCCATCAACGGACCCAAGGGCCTTCTCCAACTGCTGCACGCTGACCTAGGCGTTTCCGAGGGCCTGCT
>JAGWXV010000059.1 GCA_018969705.1 Betaproteobacteria bacterium | reverse complement strand
CGCCGTTTCAATCCACAGAGGATGTGATCCGCAGGCTCGCGGATTTTGATGCGATCTGCCTGATGCGTGAGCGGACACCTTTTCCTAAAGAAGTAATCGATCAGCTGCCCCGGTTAAAGCGATTGCTTTTCACTGGCGAACGCAATGCGGCCGTCGACATCGCGCATGCCCGCAGTCTTGGCATTGAAGTCAGTGGCACCGCAAGCGGCCCCAACAAAGCCTCCACAGCGGAGCACACATGGGCCCTGATTCTGGCTGCAACACGTCGGATCGTGCCCGCGATGCAGTCCGCACAGCAAGGACATTGGCGGCCTGCTGATGATGCCCGCTATCCACTGCCAGATGTTCTGGAGGGAGACCGCATCGGCGTTATCGGCCTTGGCGCAATTGGCAGCCGCGTCGCACGCATTGCGCAAGGCTTTGGCATGGAGGTTGTCGCCTGGAGCCAAAACCTGACGGATCAGCAGGCGTCCTCGCTGGGGGTTCGTCGCGTCGAGAAAAATGAATTGATCGCGACGTCAAAAGTTATCAGTCTGCATCTGGTGCTATCGGATCGCACGCGGGCAGTGATCGGACATACCGAGTATTCGCTGATGCGCCGAGACGCGCTGCTGGTCAATACCTCACGGTCCGGGCTTATCGACCAAGATGGGCTCATTGCTGCGCTGGATTCGGGTCGGCCGGGCCATGCCGCACTGGATGTATTCGATCAGGAGCCGATCGCCAAAAATCATCCCCTGCTCACACACCCCTGTGTCACCCACACACCCCATCTTGGCTACGTCGCTGCGCCTGTAATGGAGACCTTCTACCGTCAGTTGGCAAGTGACCTCACTGCTTGGTCGCGGCAGTGGCTCGAATCGAACAAGGCGTCAGAGGGCTATCGGCCTGCGTCATCAGACTCTGGCGTGACCCCCAACGCAATCAGAAAACGCGACACCATGTTGTAGGCGGCAATTACGCCGACCAGCTCCACCAATAGTGTTGCGCCCAGGGCCTGATGCAGCCGTTGCATCAACTCTGCAGGCACTTTGATATCCCGTGTCATATGACAGGTCAGCGCAATAGCATCCCGCTCAAGCGCAGAAAAAGCAGATAAGTCGGCATCCGCATGACCAATCGTTCTGAGTTGCTTGACCTGCGCTTCTGTGCCCCCGGCAGCCAGAAGCTCGGGTGCATGATGAATAAATTCATACTCTGCACCGTTGAGAACTGCGACACCGCACATCGCGATTTCACGCAGCGTTGCTGGCAACGAGAGATCGCGTCGCACGGCACCCATAAAGATATTCCAGCCGCGAGCATAGGGAATGCTATGCAGCAGCATGCGATCCAGATTGATAAATTCCCCACCCCGTCTGGCCCTGATCGCATTGACGAGCTCAGCCGGCTCTTGAAGATCGGCGGGTACATAGGGAATCATGGGCTGCATGGCGACCTCTTGAATCAGAACATGGGGTCATTACTCTAGGGCTTTTTGCTGGTCTGGAGGGGCCGTGTCGAATGGTGTAAACTTGTCGGCTGTTTTGATCCTCGATAGCTCAGTTGGTAGAGCACCGGACTGTTAATCCGTAGGTCCCTGGTTCGAGCCCAGGTCGGGGAGCCATCCTTCTCTCGCCCCACTTCCCATGAAAACTTTGCTTGGACTATTACTTGCGGCCCTCTGCTTGCCAGCAATCGCCCGAGACTGCGTTGTTGTGGTGATGCACGGAAAGTGGGGAGGCCCCAAGTCGCCCTACCTGCGTGTGCTCGCCGAAAAAGTTCAACGCGTTTGCGATGTCGAGCTCAGGGAGATGCCCTGGTCAAGAAATCGCAACTACGATGAAACCTACGAGGCAGCCCTGGCAAAACTCTCGGATTCCGTTCGAAGTTACAAAGAAAAGGGCTACAAAAAGATTTTTCTGGGTGGCCAAAGTTTTGGCGCCAATGCCGCCATTGCCTATCAGGCAACCTTTGGTGATATCGATGGCGTCATTGCACTGGCGCCGGGTCATTCGCCTTATGAGATGTATCAAATGGGAATGAATCGATCACTCATCGAGACTGCAAAAAAGCATGCAGCAGAGGGGCGGCCCGAGGTGTTACTTGAGTTCACCGACCTCAATCAGGGCGAACGAAAAACCTTCTCGATCAGAGCAGATGTTTTCTATAGCTACTTCCGGCCTGATGGCCTGGGAAATATGGCACTGTCGGCGTCCCGATTTAAAAAATCAGTGCCGTTCATGTGGGTCATCGGAACAATGGATCCTTTATACCCAGGGGGCTCAGCTTACGCCTACGATAAAGCGCCCTCAAACCCGCTGAGTAAGTATGTCGTGGTCCCCGCAAATCACGCGACCACTCCAGAGGTCGCCTCCGATCAAGTGCTGGACTGGATAACCCGGGTACGAGACATTTAAACCGCGACACATTTGGTGATGTCGTTTAATCTAGACTGATGTCAGACGCAACCCTGATCGTCGCCCTAGAAGGCCTGCTGATTTTCGGCGGTGTGCTGGCCTTTGGGATCTTGCAGTTGCGCAGCATCAAAAAAGATCAGGAAGCGGCACGTCGTCAGCGTAACGAAACTCCCGCAAACGATAAGGAATCCTCATGATGCCGGCCGCCGAATCGATCAACCCGCTTACCGAGGCCATCCAGCTGGCGATCGCACCTGTCTTTCTGCTCACGGGTGTCGCCGGGATGCTCAATGCGCTTGGCATTCGGCTTGCGCGGGTGATTGATCGTGGCCGTGCGCTCGAGGACATCCTGATTCAAAGCAATCCATCCACCGAGCCTCGATTTGATCAGTTCATGATCGAACTCCAGTCGCTGGATCAGCGCCGTAAGATCATTAATGGCGCCACCGCCCTGATGGTGTTGTGTGCCGTACTGATTGGTTTGACGGTGGTCGAGCTCTTTTATTCCACCGGACTACAGGGCAGGCTGCAGCTGTCACACTGGGTGGCAACAACGTTTTTGTCCGGGTTTGGCTGCTTTATCGCCGCCTGCGTGCTTTATCTCATTGAAATTATTCTTGCCTCTCGTAGCATCACGCTTTTCAGGAAGAGGCCTTAAACGGGCTGCTGCGATGCAGTCCGTAATCAAATAACGGAAACAGCAGGCAGCCCGCACCCAGCGCCGCAAAACCGATCGCCCAATCCACAGCAGAAGCCCCGCCGCCAGAGAGGTCCAGTGCAGCGCCAAACACTGCCGGGCCAATCACGCCACCCACACCAAATCCGATCAGTGAATACAGGCCCATCGCCGCCCCCTTCACCTCGGGCTGGGCCGACGCCACCAGTCCCGCGGTGAGTGTGGCCGAATCCGCCATGATCAACATGGAGTAAATCAAAAAGAGTCCGAATACCAGCCACCAGCCCACGCCAGCCGCAAGCGCCATCAGCACGCCGACCACTGATGTTAATCCCATCACCATCACGATCCATGCACGGCGTCCAATTCGAAGGGCTACCTCGTTTCCGAGAATCGATGCCGGCACAGAAAACACACTGGCAATTGCTGCAGCGGTTGCAGCAGAAACGACTGTGACTGTTCCCGCGGGCAGAAGGCTCACGCTAAAAGCAAGAAATGCAACCGACCAGGCACGCGAGCCAAAAAGCTCGGCGCAGTGCACGCCATACCCCACGGTGTAGCCTAAGCATCGCCGATCTCGCAGCACCGCCTGCCAGGTATGAATCGGAAATAGGCGCTGCATTGACCACGCCACTGCGGCCGGATGCCGTTCATGGGCCAGTGGCCGGGTGCTGGCAAGCACCAGCAAGGCCGCCATCAGTGGGCCCAATCCACAAAGAAAAAAAGTCCAGTGGGTGCCAAGTCGCGGCAAGGACTGGCCCGCGATCAATAACGAAGATGCAGCCCCAAGGCCAAAAAAAGCGGTGTAAAACGCAACAAACCGCGATTGCTCACGTCCGCGGGTCCGATCCGACAAAATCTTCAGGCCCGGCATGTAGGTGGCTGCAATGCCCATGCCCAATAGCACCTGAAAAAATAACGCCGAGAGAAAGCCCTCGGCACCCAGCGCAAAGCCAAATCCCGCCGATGCCGCAATGAGACTACCCGCGGCATAAATCCGGCGGGCATCCATCACATCCGTGAGGCTTGACCAGGTCGAAACTGTCGCGACATATCCGATAAAAAAACCACTTGCGATCCAGCCGGCCTCGCTATTGCTTAAAGACCATTCCTGCTGAAGCTGTGTCAGCGCGACTGCATAAGTCGAAAACCCCAGCAGCGAAAGAATATGGGCCAGCAGCAGAGAAACGGCAACACGCTTCACCTGCATGGGCGGCTACCGAGCGATCCTAAACCAGGCGGCATACATCGCTGGGAGCGAAAGTACGGTGAGCACTGTCGCCAGAATTAATCCCCCCATGATTGCCACCGCCATCGGACCCCAGAATACGCTGTTAGAGAGCGGAATCATTGCCAAAACGGCGGCGGCTGCCGTCAGCACAATGGGCCGAAAGCGCCTAACCGCAGACTCAATTACCGCGGAGCGATCAGCAACACCACGCCGCCGATCCTGCTCAATTTGATCAATCAGAATGACCGAATTGCGCATGATCATGCCCGATAAGGCAATCACCCCAAGCATGGCGACAAACCCAAAAGGCCGATCCAGCACCAAGAGTGAAACCGCTGCTCCTGCAATTCCCATTGGGCCAGTTAAAAACACCAGCACCGCCCGTGAAAAACTCTGCAGCTGAATGACAAGCAGCGTGAAAATAATAAAGAGCATGATCGGCATCCCAGCAGAAATCGAGAGCTGGCCCTTTGAGCTCTCCTCCACTGCTCCGCCCACCTCAATTCGAACCCCTGCCGGCAGTTTCGAATTCGCTGGCTCAAAGGCCTTCAGCAACACCGAGGTCATGGTTGCGCCCTGAACGCCATCAATGACATCGGCCTGTACGGTTACGGCATACTCGCGGCCTTCACGCCAGATGATGCCGGGTTCCCAGACAGGCTTCACCGTTGCGACCTGATGTAGCGGCACCGCCAATCCCGACGCCGAGGGAATCAGAGTCTCAGAAATCTGTGCGGTCTGCAGGCGCTCGTTCTGCGGCAGTCGTAACACAATCGGCAAAAGCCGGTCGGCCTCGCGATACTGGCCCACAGGCACGCCGCTAAATTGCGCCGCCAGTACCTGCGCCACCGACTGGGCTGACACACGAAACTGCTGCGCACGAGCTGGATCGACATCGACACGAACCACCGCAATCTGCTCATTCCAGTTATCGTTCACGCCCAACAGTCGCGCATCCTGCCGCATCGTGGCCTTTAATTCTTCAGCCACTGTTTTGATGGTTTGGGGCTCCGGCCCCACCACCCGAAACTGCACCGGATACGGCACTGGCGGACCATTGGGCAAAAGCCGCACGCGAATTCTGGCCTCGGGAAAGGCCTGGGGCAGCTCGCGACTCAGAAACCCAATCAGCCGTTTACGATCTTCTGCTGTCTTAGCCACCACAACCGCCTGCGAGACATTGCTGCGGGGAAGTATCTGATCCAAAGGCAAAAAGAATCGGGGGGCGCCAGTCCCCACCCAGAACGTCACCGAAGCGACACCCGGGGCCTCCAGCATTCGGCGTTCGAGTCGCTTTGCGTATTCCTCTGATGCGGTAACGCTCGCACCCTCCGGCAGCCAGACATCGACCATGATTTCTGGCCTGGAGGAATCCGGGAAGAACTGCTGCTGCACACGCGACATGCCAAAGGTGCCCAACAGCAATACCACCACTGTCATAGCAATCGTGGTCTTTCGGTAATCGACACACCAGGCCACGACAGATCTCAGATGCCGATAAAACGGCGTATCGAAATGCTCCTGCGGTACGGTGGCATTGGTCTTCGGAGCCCGCAACATCCGATAGCCCAGATACGGCACAAAAATCACCGACACAAACCACGACACAATTAAGGCTGCAGCCGTCACCGCAAAAATCGCGAAGGTGTACTCACCCACGGCGGATTTAGCAATTCCGATGGGAAGAAAACCCGCCGCTGTGATCAACGTGCCGGTCAACATTGGCATCGCGGTCGAGGAGTAGGCCGCGGTCACCGCTGAGATGCGGTCCTCGCCCTCCTCCAGCTTTCTCACCATCATTTCCACCACGATGATCGCGTCATCCACTAACAGCCCCAGCGCGATAATCAGTGAACCAAGCGAGATCTTATGTAAGCCGACACCCCAGAGCTTCATAATCAAAAATGTCACGGCAAGCACGAGCGGAATACTGATGGCCACGACGAGCCCGGGCCGCGGATCGATTCGCCACGGATGCCGATGCAGGCCGAGAGCCAGAAGGCTTACACCGAGCACAATCACAATGGCCTCGGTCAGTGTTTTCACAAACTCATT
>JAGWXV010000058.1 GCA_018969705.1 Betaproteobacteria bacterium | reverse complement strand
TGGGTCGGGGTTGGCGCTGATCAGGCAGGAAAGTTCTTTAGCCAGTTTGACCCGCCCGTGGGGACCCTGAATCACGCCCACATGACAGTGCTCAACCTGGCGCTTGAGCTTGGCGTGCTAGGGGCGGCCGCGTGGATCTGGGCCTTTGGGGTGCTGGCCTGGGTTTTTTATCGGAAAAAAAGTTCGGGTGCCGCAGGCATCAGGCGGGCGGGGCTGTCGGTCACGGTGTTTCTGTTTCTTTGCTCGATGACGCAAGACATAATGAGCCATGCGTACACCCGAAAGCTCATCGCCCTTGTGATCGTGATGCTGCTGATTGCTTTTTTATCCGCTTTAAAAAACACCGTCTCATGCAAGAACCCCGTATCAGCGCCGTCTTAATCACCAAAAACGAGGCTGCCAATCTCGCAGACTGCCTGGAGTCGCTGCGGTTCTGTCAGGAGTGGGTGGTGCTGGATAGCCAGAGCACAGATGACACCGTGGCGATTGCCCAGCGCTTTGGCTGCACGGTGATCAATGATGCTGACTGGCAGGGCTTTGGTATTCAAAAGCAGCGGGCACTGGATGCGGCAAGCAGCGAGTGGGTGCTGTCGATTGATGCGGATGAGCGCATCACGCCAGCGCTGGCCCAAGAAATACAACAGGCGATTCGATCGGGGCAGGCGGACGGCTATTTCATCAAGCGGCAATCGCAGTTTCTCGGAAAATGGATGCGGCACGGCGGCTGGTATCCCGATCGGGTGCTGCGGCTCGCAAAGCGCGAGAGCGCCCGATTCGACCCCACACCGATTCACGAAAAAATGCTGGTCAGTGGCCGAATTGCAGAACTGAATCATCCGATGCTTCATTACAGCTATCGCAGCATTGAAGACGTGCTGGCCAAACAGAAAACCTACGCACTCGCTGGCGCTGCAAAAAAATCCGGCACTGGGGTGTCGGGTGGGGTGGCGATGGCGCTACTACGATCCGGCTGGACGTTTGTGCGGCTCTATGGCGTTCAGCTGGGATTTTTGGATGGTCGACAGGGCCTAGTTGCAGCGCTTGCGAAATCCCAAGAGACCTTTTGGAAATATCTGGCGACGGCCTGGCCCGGCGATCGCAGCCGATGAGACTGGCGATCATTCGCCGCCGCTACAACCCCTATGGCGGTGCGGAGCGATTCATTGAGCGCTTAATTCCCAGGCTGGCGCAGAGGAATATCGAAACCACGATTCTGACTGAGCAGTGGGAGAAAAATTCTGCCGAGGCCAAGGTGATCACAGTGCCGGTATCCGGGATGAGCCGGGCAGCCCGATTTCAGTCTTTCAACTCTGGTGTCAGCGCACAGCTTGCACAACAGACCGCACAAGGAAATCGCTTCGATTTGATTCAGTCGCACGAGCGGCTGTTGGGAGTCGATATTTATCGGCTTGGCGACGGAATACATGCCGCCTGGGTGAAGCGCCTTCAGCAAGAATCAAGCGGTCTGCGTGCACTCTGGCTGGGCTTGGATTCTTTTCACCGGGCGGTGATGCAGACCGAGGCGGCCATGGCCCGTGATCCGAATCTGCACTTTGTCGCCAACAGCAGCCTGGTGCAGCAGGAATTACAAGACCTGCTGGCGGTGCCCGAAGACCGCATCACTTTGATTCCCAATGGTGTGGATACCCAGCGCTTTGCGCCTGCAACCGCTTCGCAAAAAGAGTCTGCGCGATTGCAGCTGGCTCAGACCACCGGGCTTGCGATTGCCCCCGAAGCCTTTATGATTGCCGCGGTGGGCTCTGGCTTTTCACGTAAAGGCATGTTCTTATTGATTGAGGCCTGCGCCCGACTCAAAGAGTGCGTGCTGCTGATTTGCGGTAAGGACAAAGAGTCTGCAAAAGCACAGTCCTTGATTGCGCGGCTGGGTGCCGCCGATCGGATCGCGCTTACCGGGCCGCTTGAAGATGTGCGGCCGCTTTTATGGGCTGCAGACTTATTCTCGCTGCCATCGCTGTACGATCCCTCATCCAATGCGGTCTTGGAGGCTTTGTCCTGCGGTGTGCCTGTGCTGGTTACGCAGGATGTGGGTATGGCCTGGGAGATCACGGATGCCGGTGCCGGCATGCTTTGCGAGCGATCCGTAGCGAGCCTGCTGCAGGCGCTGCGCAAAAGTCAGGATTTGGATCGGCTGAGAAAAATGGCTTATCAAGCAAGAGTCTTTGCGCTGCGTTATGACCAGGGCCTGATTATTGAGCAGTGGCTAAATTTTTATCAGTCCGCGCGTGGCCGCAAGAAGTACTAATCCTCCGATGCTGGTCGTCAAATGCTGATTGTTCACACTGAGTCATCCCACGGCTGGGGCGGCCAAGAAATCCGAGTGCTGACCGAGTCGCGCGAATTGATCAACCGCGGCCATCAGGTGACGTTGCTTGCCGACGCAGATAGCCTAATCGCACAGCGGGCACCAGCCTATGGGGTGCCCGTGCAGACTGTAAGACTGAAAAAGAAACGCTTCGCTGAAATTAGGGCCATGGCGTCAGCAATCAATGCGCTTCAGCCCGATGTCATCAGCACCCACTCCAGCACGGATCACTGGGTGGTGGCAATTGCACGGCTTTTTGCACGCCACAGGTCTGCCGTGATCCGGACGCGTCATGTGAGCGCACCGGTGAGTCGCGGCATGAGCACCCGCTGGCTGTATCGATCGGGCTGTGCGGCAGTCGTCACCACTGGGGAATCGATTCGCGAGCATCTTACTCATGATGGTTTGGTACCCCGAGAAAAAGTGTTCTCGATTCCAACGGGCATCGATCTCGGTTTTTTCAAAAGCACTGATCGGCAGCAGGCCCGTGCCCGCATCACGAGTAACGTGGCGATTGACCCTGAGGCCTTACTCTTTGGAAATATCGCCACACTGCGGTCCTGGAAGGGCCAGCATGATTTGATTCGGGCCTTCGCCTTGATTGCTGCGGAATTGCCGTCAGCACAGCTCTTGATTGTGGGCGATGGCCCCCAGGCCGAGAGCCTACGGTCGCTCGTGGTATCGCTGGATCTGAAAAGCCGAGTGTTCTTTGCTGGCCATCAGGCAGATGTGCGGGATTATTTTGATGCCTTAGATGTATTTGTGTTTCCAAGCTATGCCAACGAGGGCATTCCGCAGGCGATTCTGCAAGCCATGGCCTATGGGCTTGCCATCATCACGACCACCGCCGGTGCGATCGAAGAAGCGGTAGCCGGTTATCCGGCAGCCACCATCATCGCTCCTCGTGATGTTGCGCAGTTGGCGGTCGCCATGCGTGGCTTTGGTCGGCAGAGCCCTGGCAGAGTTTCATTGCCTGAGGCCATTTGCCAGCGCATCGATATTGGTGCGATGACGGACCACATGATTGCAATTTACGAGCAGGCGGCATCAACAGCGTTGTTGCCGGGAAACGACTAAGGCTTTACCTGATACTGCCGGTATTGTTTTTCCTCAACGATCGCGCTGCCCAAGAGCGCATTGATTTCACGCTTCACGACCGCACGACGGTCGTTCCAGATGTAGACATCACGGGCCAGCTGAATGAAGGGCGGACCAAAAGACTGAGTCCGTTCGCACTCACGCTTGCCATCTTCGATGCCCCAGAGACGGGTATTGATGTCTTCAAGCTGGCGGATGAGTTCAGAAAGTTTTGGCGGGAATTTTTTGAGATCACCGACCACGGCCTCAATCGCGATGCGCTCGCGATTGACGTTGGCAAGCTTAGCGGGATCTGAGAGCTGAGCAGCCTTGATACGCAGTATCGTGAGCTTATCGAAGACCTCTCCCCAGGCCACGGGAAGCATCGGTGTTTCAGGCCAATCTGCCATATCTAACTTGTTCTGAACTTTGATGGACTTATGATACACCCCATGCGACTGCTGATCATCAAACTCACCTCAATGGGCGATGTACTGTTCACGCTCTCCTGCATCACCGATATCAAGACACAACGACCAGAGTGCCAGATCGATTGGGTGGTGGACGAAGAGTTTGCAGGCCTGGTGCGATTTCATGGCGGTATTGATCGGGTCTTTGCGCTGCCGCTGCGTCGATTTTCTCGGGCCCGTAGAATTTCTGATCGATTTCGAGATCTCGCGCAAGTCATCCAGACTTTTTTTGCGATTCGCCGGCAACGGTATGACCTACTGATTGATATGCAGGGCGTGATCAAAAGCGCTGTGGTGAGTAGGCTTGCCCGAAGCAGTCAGCGGTGGACTTACACAGCGCCCCACTTAGAATCGCCACGGCTAGCGCGTTTTTATACCCACTTCTGGGAGCCTGAGCGAAATCTTCCTGCGGTATTTCAATATCGGGTTTTTGCTGGAGTCGCACTCGGCTACAAGCCTCATTTGAGTCAGACCCAATTCGCATTTAAAAAAGAATTGGCGGTGGCGAGCGCTGCGATCAGCAGCCAACATGCCAGGCCAAGCTCAACCGCACTGCTCGTGCCCTTTTCTTCCAAAGAGGCCAAGCAGCTGGATAACCAAGGCATGAGTGTGATGGTAACCACCCTGCGTAACCGGGGGTACTGGATTGCATTGGTGGCGGGATCTGAAGCGGAGCGTCAGCGCGGACTTGCGATTGCGGCACTCTCCAATTGTGAAGTGGAAATGATTTATCGGCCGATTGAGCATTTCAATGCTTTTCGTAATCGACTGCCGGATTTTGGAATCTGCATTGGTGTTGATACCGGCATCACCCATGTGAGTGCCGCCTTTGGCGTGCCCACCATTGGCATCTTTTCCATCAGCGCCATGCAGACCTATGGGCCCCACCACTGGGCGCCGCATGCCCGATCTCTTCAGGCCGATGATCCTGCGTTGATTGCGACCATCACAGAGATGGTGACTCGGCTGCCGGCGGCTCAGCGTCCTGAAGATTCTTCGAGTACAGGCTGGCATACAGACCGGCTTTCGCCATAAGATCTTCATGACGGCCCTCTTCTACAAGTCGGCCATTGGCAATCACGAGTATGCGATCCGCATTCACAATGGTGGAGAGCCGATGGGCCACCACTAAAGTGGTGCGGCCCTGACGTAGCCGATCGATCGCGGCCTTCACGCTGGCCTCTGCTTTGGTATCTAAGGCAGAGGTCGCTTCATCCAACAGCAGAATCGGTGCATTTTTTAGAACTGCCCGGGCAATCGCAATGCGCTGCCGCTGCCCACCCGAGAGCCGCACACCACGATCCCCGATTACGGTCTCAGCACCCTCGGGCAGAGAGGCCACAAAATCGGAGAGATCTGCTGCCGCAATCGCTGCATCAAGCCGGGCCTCTGAGCTATCGGATGCGCCGTAAATGATGTTATTGCGAATCGAGTCATTGAAAAGTACAACGTCTTGCGAAACCAGCGCAATCTGGGCGCGCAAGCTTGCAAGGGTTAATTCCGTGACTGCAATTCCGTCAACCAACACACGGCCTGCAGTGGGCTCATAAAGGCGAGGCAGTAAATTGATCAGTGATGTCTTGCCCCCGCCGGAAGGGCCCACGAGGGCCACCGTCTCGCCCGGCCGAATCACGATGGAGACTGCCTGCAGGACCTCACGATCACTACTGGGATACGCGAGGCTAACGCCTTCAAACGTAATTTCTCCGCGCACGCGGTCCACCGTTCGGCTGCCTGTATCGCGCTCGGATTTTTCATCAATGAGTTCGAAGACCGCCTCTGCCGAGGCAAGGCCCCGCTGCAGCTGGGCGTTGACGTCTGCTAAGTGTCGCAATGGGCCGAACATCATGAGCATGGCCGTGACAAACGAAATAAAGTCGCCCACGGTGGCCTCGCCTGCGCGGGACTGCATCAGCGCGATGGTAAGCACCACGGCAACACCAATTGCGGCAATCAGCTGACTGATGGGCGTCTGCAGGGCCTGCGCGATCGCCAGCCGCATCGACTGGCCGCGGAATTCAGCATTTACTTTTTTAAACCGGCCCGACTCAAACTGATCGCCCTGGAAGACCTTGATCACGCGATTGCCGAAAATCGCTTCCTCGACTGAGCGCGTCATCTCGGCTGTGGCCTTTAAAGCATCGCGGCTCACACGCCGCATGCGCTTGGAAAATGCCAGCGTGAGGCCTGCCAAAAAAGGCAGCAGCACCAAAACAATCAGTGTGAGCTTCCAGTTAAGCCAAAACAGCCAGCCCAATAGGCCGATCAAAATTAGGCTGTCGCGCACCAGAGTGTTGACAACATTGGTGGCGGCACTGGTGACGCCATTGACCTCAGCGATGACTCGGGAGATCAGTTGGCCCGAGGAGCGGGCATCGAAGGCCGAGGCAGGCAGTGTGAGCAATTTATTAAACATGGCCTGCCGAAGATCCCGTAAGACACTATTTGCAATCCAGTTCATCGCGTAGACCGAGAAGAACGTTGCAGTTCCACGC
>JAGWXV010000057.1 GCA_018969705.1 Betaproteobacteria bacterium | reverse complement strand
TAAAATCCTGCATGGGTGCAATCATGCCCTGTTTTTCCTTCGCTCCTTAAAAGACCTGATCATGCATCCTCTGCTTAACACGGCAGTTAAAGCTGCCCGCCGCGCAGGCGCCATCATTAACCGGGCGAGCCTGGATTTAGACCTGCTGCGCATTGGCCGAAAGGCGCCCAACGATTTTGTAACAGAGGTGGATCAGGCTGCCGAGGCGGCTGTTATTGAAGTTTTGGCGACTGCCTACCCAGATCATGATTTTCTTGCCGAAGAGTCCGGGATCTCGGGCGGCTTTCGAAAAAAATCAATTGCCTCGGACTATGTCTGGATTATTGATCCCCTAGATGGCACCACCAATTTTATTCACGGCTTTCCGCAGTACGCTGTCTCCATCGGCTTATCCTATCGCGGCCAGATCACCCAGGCGGTGATCTATGACCCGGTCCACAATGATTTGTTTGTGGCCTCCAAGGGTAAAGGAGCGCTGCTCAATGACCGCCGCATTCGAGTCGCTCAGCGCGACCGACTGGATGAGTCTTTAATCGGTACCGGATTTCCGTTTCGCAATTTCGAGACCCTTGAGCTCTACACCGCGATGTTTAAAGAGCTCACCCAAAAGACAGCCGGACTGCGCAGACCGGGGGCGGCTTCACTTGATTTGGCCTATGTCGCCTGCGGCCGGCTGGATGGTTTTTTTGAAATCGGACTGATGCCTTGGGATGCGGCTGCAGGCAGCCTCTTGATCACCGAGGCAGGCGGACTAATCGGCGACTTTAAAGGCGAATCCGACTATCTCTTTCATGAAAATATTATTGGCGGATCGCCCAAAATCTTTGGCCAGCTAGTGAGCCTACTGGGCCGCTATGCACTGCCCGAGCCCAGCAAGGGCCTTGAAGCGAAGGCACTTTTAGAGCGCCGTTAATCGCAACCTGCTTTTCATATGCCGAATCGTTTTTATTCAAGGCCCAAGCCCACTGAGGCGGTGCCCTGGCTTGGCGGCCTTTCACCAAAGCAGTTCATGGCCCGCTATTGGCAAAAAAAACCGTTGCTTGTTCGCAATGCATTTCCGGACTTTGAGCCGGCAGTCAGTATCGATGAAGTCTTGGCACTCTGTACCCAGGACACGCTGCAGACACGCCTGATCCAATCCGCACCGAAGGGTCAATCGCGCCATAACGGCAATTGGTCGCTGGCCCATGGCCCATTTAGAAAGCGTGATCTGCCCAAGATCAGTGATCCCAACTGGACTGTCTTGGTACAGCAGGTCAACACCTTGCTGCCAGCAGCCGATCAATTCCTGGATGCCTTTCGCTTTATTCCCGAGGCAAGGCTTGATGATTTAATGATCAGCGTGGCAGGGCCTGGCGGTGGGATCGGTGCCCATGTCGACTCGTATGACGTCTTTCTGATTCAGGCCCAGGGCCAACGTCGCTGGGAGATTGCACAGCGCTTTGCGCCTGCATTGATTGATGATCTGCCATTAAAAATTCTGAAGTCTTTTCGTGCCGAACACGAGTGGGTTTTAAATCCAGGTGATCTTTTGTATCTCCCTCCCCAAGTTGCCCATCGCGGTACCGCAGTCGGTGCGGCCTGCATGACCTGGTCCATCGGCTTTCGCGCACCCGGCCGAGTTGCATTGGCCGACCAGGCCTGGAGCCAACATCTTGATCAGCTACAGGAATCCGACTGGCGCGATCCTTGGCTGAAGGCCTCGGATCGGCCCGGTGAAATTCCCGAGCAGCTCCTTGCGGCACTCACCCGCCAGGTGTTGCAGACATTTCCCAATCGCAAAGCCCTGCGGTCTGCGATTGCCCGCGTACTGAGTGAACCTGCCCCTTCGGCCGTATTTGAAGCGCCACAACCAGCACCCACACTGCGCGGATTTGTAAGTGCCGCCAAACGGCACGGCATTGCACTGTCACCCGCAAGCCGACTGTTGTATGTCGAACAGGCCTTTTACATCAATGGAGAGTCGGTCTCCAAACCCCTGACCATGTCTGCAAGTGCAGCGCTACGCGATCTTGCAAATCATCGCAGGCTCTCTGCTGCCCAAGTAAAACGTGTAATTCAGGATCCCTCGCTGGCCGATTGCCTGCTGCAAATGGCAAGGGCGGGATGGATCGTTTATCATTAAACAGTTTCTTAGGGACGAATCGCCTTAAAAACGCGAATCTATAAGAAACGATCACCTCAATTTTTTGTCGAAGGAAACAAAAATATGCAAAAGTCTCTTCTCGCCGCCATGATTCTGGCGCTTGGTGTTGTTGCATGCGGAAAAAAACAAGAGGCCGCCGCGCCTGCTCCCGCACCCGCACCTGCCCCCGCAACTGAGCAAAAGCCTGCTGATGCAGCGCCCGCTCCTGCCGCACCCGCTGCACCTGCAGCCCAGCCGGCGAAGAAGTAATCCGCAATAGCGTTATTACTGTTGTGAGAAACGCCGGCCCCAAGCCGGCGTTTCGTTTTTCAGTACACCCTGACTCAACACACCATTACCCAATCGAACCCCTCTTCCTGTGAGGCGATGGTCATCTGGGTCTTGGTCCCGATCATGGGGCCCAAGACTTTTTGCACGAGCTCCGGCCGATTGTTGTGCTGACTTAGATGTGCAGCCACGAGATGCTGTAAGCGGGATTGATCAATCGCAGCAAGAATCGCAGCCGATTCAGTATTTGACAGATGACCGTAGGGCCCTGAGATACGCTGCTTTAATGCCTCTGGGTAGCTGCCTGCACGAAGCATGTCTTCGTCGTGATTGGCTTCCAGAAAAAGCGCATCAATCCCGCTGAGCATCGATTCAATATGAGGCGTTGATCGGCCAACATCGGTGAGTACGCCGATCTTGCCTTGCTGACTTTCCACCACCAGCTGTACCGGCTCACGGGCATCATGCGGCACCGGAAAGCAGCACAAGGTCAGCCTACCGAGAGAAAAGCTCGCATGGCTATCAATTTCAATTACCCGCACACCTGACCAGAACTCGGCGGGCATTGCGCTGGCCGTGCCATGGGATGTGAGTACCGGAATGCCTGCAGTGCGGGCCAGCCTTGCCGTGCCATCAATGTGATCTTGATGTTCATGGGTGACAAAGATCGCATCCAGATCCGAGGGCAGCAGCCCCCTTGCCTCTAACCTTCGGCTAACTTCTTTAAGGCCCAGGCCACAATCGATCAGAACCCGAGTGGGATCAAGCCCCCGCGAGGGCGACTCGATCACCAGGGCGTTGCCGCCACTGCCGCTAGAGAGACTCGTAAACCGCAACTACTTGAGCTGATCAAACAAAAGCCCAAGCATGCGTCGGGCGATGGCATCGGAAGCAGGCTTGCCGTTTTTGTCCTGCACCGAGATGCGGACGACCTCTTGGCCGCTTGCGGCAACCATCAGCCGATACTGTTCGACCGATTCAGGGGGCTTAGCGCTTGAGAACATGCGAGAGAAAAATCCCGGCTTCTCGCGCTGCTGATCAATGGTGGGATCACGATAGCGGACAAAAAACAGTCCTTTATTACGATCCCGGTCCTCGACCGTAAAGCCCAGCCGATCGATGGCAACGCCAACACGGCGCCACGCACGATCAAAAGGCTCTGCAATATCAATGACCGAGGCATCGCCTTGTTTCACAAGCTGAGCCTTGGCGGCAGTCGTGGCGGTCTGCATGAGCAAGGCCTGGGCACGGGTCTGATCAGCGCCCAATCGCAGCATAAGCCTGCGCATGAATTCCGCTTCAAGATCGCGGTCTGCTGGGCGATTGGTCCAGGTGGTTTGAATATTCAGGGTTGCAGAGGTGGCAATCTCAACCACGCCCCGATGGCTGATGACGATCTCGGTGCGATTCTCGGCAAGGCGATCCAAGCGGGTACGGAATTTATCCCGCTCGCCGGTATCGTAGAGACGGTCAAAGACTTTGCCCAGGGTCCGACGAATGACGTCCTCGGGGATCTTGGCGCGATTTTCGGCCCACTCGGTTTCAATAAAACCAGTTTCGGGATTTTCAACCGCTAAAGCGAAGCCGCTATCGAGCCAGAACTGACGCACGATCGGCCATAAGCGCTCGGCCGACTGCTCCACCACCAGAATGCGCTGATCGCCCTGGCGTTCAATGCGCATGCCTGAGGGCGCTGGCAGCACCGGCTGATCGGTGCGCCGCGGATCGGCGCGACTCCGATCAAATTCAGCGCGGCTTGCGCTGCCCGAGGCCGACACCGCAAAGCGATCATCGCGGCTTGGGGCAACCAGATCCGGCGGGACCTCCAGAGGCTTTACCTTGGTGGCGGACTTATAGTCCACTTCATTTTTCATTACCGTGGTGCAGCCCGCTAAGGCAGCAGCAGTGGCAATCGCAACGGCAGTCAAACCAACACGGACCCGAATCATCCAAGGGCTCCTACAGATTTAAGGGCGGCTTCAACCGCCGCCTGATTGGCCTTGGAAAGTTCAACCAAGGGCAGGCGAAGGCCTGCTGGCGATCGGCCCATGCGGGCCAGGGCCCACTTTACCGGAATGGGGTTGGCCTCGATGAACATGGCCCGATGCAGGACAAGCAGCTGCCGCTGCAGGGCAGCTGCCTCGGCGGCACGGCCCGACATCGCGAGGGCACAGAGTTTGGACATCATGGCCGGTACGACATTGGCAGTCACTGAAATGTTCCCGTGACCACCGAGCAGCATGAGCGCAACGGCCGTGCCGTCGTCACCGCTATAGATTGCAAAATCCTTCGGCGCTTCATGGATAAGCCATTGGCCGCGCTCGATATTGCCAGTGGCATCTTTTATGCCAACGATGTTTGGAATCTGGGCTAAACGCAGCGTGGTCTCATGGGAGAGGTCTGCAACAGTGCGGCCAGGCACGTTATACAAAATGATTGGAATCTCGCAGGCTTCGGCGATTGTTTTGTAATGCTGATACAGGCCTTCCTGTGTGGGCTTGTTGTAATAAGGCACCACCTGCAGTGAAGCAGCCGCTCCCATGCGGGCTGCCTCACGGGTTAATTCAATAGCCTCGAGAGTGGAATTTGCGCCCGTGCCTGCGATCACCGGAATCTTGGATTTGCATTGCTCGACCGCCACACGGATTAACTCAAGGTGCTCATCGACATCCACTGTTGGAGACTCGCCGGTTGTACCAACGGCCACAATCGCCTGGGTGCCTTCGGCGATATGCCAATCAATGAGCGCGCGGTAGCTGGCGAGATCCAGACTGCCGTCGGGATGCATCGGCGTAGTGATCGCTACTAGGCTTCCGGTAATCATGGTGGTCTCGCTATCTCAGTCGGTGGCGCAGTGGATCAACTGTAATCCAGACCCATGGCCTCGCGCACATCGCGCATAGTCTGGCGGGCCATCTCACGGGCCTTCTCCGAACCATCGGCAACGATGCTTCTCAATAAATCAGGATCTTCCTCGTAGGGCCGGGCCCGCTCAAGAAATTCCTTTTGCTCTTCCAAGACCGCATCAATCAGGGGCTGCTTACACTCTAAGCAGCCAATGCCCGCGCTGGTGCAGCCTGCCGAGACCCACTTTTTGCGGGCGTCATCGGAGTAGACCTGATGCAGCTGCCAGACCGGGCAGCGCTCGGGGTTGCCCGGATCGGCGCGGCGAATACGGGCCGGATCGGTGGGCATCTTGCGCATCTTTTGCACGATGTTGTCAGTCGGCTCGCGCATGGCAATGGTGTTGCCATAACTTTTTGACATTTTCTGTCCGTCAAGGCCAGGCATGCGGGAGGCCTCAGTTAATAAGGCCTGGGGCTCCACCAGAATGAGCCTCCGGGCACCTTCAAGAAAACCAAAAAGCCGCTCACGATCATCCATGGTGAGGTTCTGAGCCTCTTGGACCAAGGCCTTGGCCTGCTCAAGCGCCACCTCATCGCCTTTTTCCTGAAATCGATCGCGCAAATCGCTATATAGCCGCGCCCGCTTGCCGCCAAGTTTTTTCACGGCCTCCTGGGCCTTTTCTTCAAATCCAGACTCGCGGCCAAAGACATGGTTAAAGCGGCGTGCAATCTCGCGCGTGAGCTCCACATGCGGCACCTGATCCTCGCCTACCGGAACATGGGCTGCCCGGTAAATCAAAATGTCGGCCGCCTGAAGCAATGGATAACCAAGAAAGCCATAGGTTGCCAGGTCACGCTCGCTTAATTTTTCCTGCTGGTCTTTGTAAGTCGGCACACGTTCCAGCCAGCCTAAGGGTGTGCACATCGACAGCAGCAGATGTAACTCAGCGTGCTCAGGCACGCGCGACTGAATAAAGAGCGTGGACTGGCTTGGATCCACACCCGCTGCCAGCCAGTCGATCAACATGCCCCAGACGTTTTCTGAGATCACCTGGGGCTCGTCGTAGTGGGTGGTCAGCGCGTGCCAATCCGCCACGAAGAACAGGCATTCGTACTCAGACTGCAGCCGAACCCAGTTTTTTAAAACTCCGTGGTAATGCCCGAGGTGCAACGACCCCGTGGGCCGCATGCCCGATAAAACGCGTTGAGGGTA
>JAGWXV010000056.1 GCA_018969705.1 Betaproteobacteria bacterium | reverse complement strand
GATTCACGAAGATCGCTCATCACCGGCCGTTTATCGGTGCGCTGCTCAACCGTTCGATTCAGCTGCGATAAGGCCAGCACGGGGCATCCGAGTTCTTTCGCTAAACCCTTCAGCGATCGTGTGATCTCAGAGATCTCGGTCGTACGATTCTCTCCGGTGCTGGATGCACTCATCAGTTGAAGATAGTCCACCACGATCAGCCCAAGCTTGCCGTATTGGCGCGATAGCCGACGGGCACGTGAGCGTAGCTCCAAGGGATTGAGCGCAGGTGTCTCATCAATATGAATCTGGGCTTCCTTGGTTAGCGCCATGGCCTGAGTCAGTCGGCCCCAGTCGTCTTCGTTCAGGCGGCCCGTCCGGACCCGCTGCGCATCAAGACGGCCCACAGAGCAAAGCACCCGCATTGCAAGCTGCTCTGCGCCCATCTCCATACTGAAAATGGCAACCGGTAATTTCTCAGTGATCGCAACGTACTCCGCGATGTTGAGCGCTAAAGAGGTCTTGCCCATGCTGGGCCGGCCCGCGATGATGAGGAGATCGCCCGCATGCATGCCGGCCGTCTTCTGATCAAGATCAAAAAATCCCGAAGGCACACCCGTGACATCAGAGGGATTCGGATTCTGATAGAGGTCATCCACCCGCTCCACCACCCGGGCCAAGACATCGTGAAAGTTTTGAAACCCTGCCGAACGGCGGGCGCCCTGCTCGCCAATCTGAAAGATCTGGCTTTCGGCCTCATCCAGAATCTGGCGGGTCTCCTTGCCCGCAGGATTTAAGGCCTGGGTCGCGATCTGATCGCTCACCGACACCAGGAACCGAAGAATCGCGCGATCCCGCACGATCTCTGCATAGCGCACGATATTGGCCGCAGAGGGAGTCTCCTGGGCCAAGGTATTCAGATAGGCAATGCCGCCCACCTCATTGGCCCGGCCAAGGCCTTCAAGTGCCTCAAACACGGTTACCACATCGGCCGGCTTACTGGCATCAATGAGCCGAGCGATGGCCTCAAAGACGATGCGATGGTCTGCTCGATAGAAATCTTCAGCACGGACCACATCGGCAATGCGCTCCCAAGCAGCGTTATCAAGCAAAAGGCCTCCAAGAATGGAGGCCTCTGCTTCAACCGAGTGCGGTGGTACACGCAATGCAAGGGCCTGGTTTTCCGCCGGCTTATTCATAGACGGTGCTCCACTGGCCCCATGGCATTACGCGCTGACCATCATCACGATGCTGGGCATCGTGTTAGGCGGCCTCGCCGATCACGCGCACCGAGACATCCACCACCACATCGGTATGCGGCGCAACCTGAATGGAATGATCGCCCACAGTCTTTAAGGGGCCGTTGGGCATCCGAACGCAGGCTTTGGCGACTTCGAGGCCCTTAGATTTAAGTGCTTCGGCAATATCGAAATTGGTGACTGAGCCAAACAGTCGGCCATCCACGCCCGCCTTCTGGGTGATCTCCAGCACCAGGCCTGACATCTTTTGGCCAAGCGCTTGGGCAGCAGCCAGTTTTTCAGCCTGCACCTTCTCCAACTCGGCGCGTCTGGCCTCGAAATCGGCAATCGCACTGTCCGTAGCGCGGCGGGCCATGCCCTGGGGAATCAGAAAATTACGCGCGAAGCCGTCTTTCACTCGGACCACATCACCGAGCTTGCCTAGGTTGACGACTTTCTCTAACAAAATGACTTGCATAGGGGGTTCCTTCGATCGGTATCGGCCGTTTAATGGTTATCGGTAAATGCCAGCAGAGCGAGAAAGCGGGCGCGCTTAATCGCCGTGGTGAGCTGACGCTGATAGCGGGCATTGGTGCCCGTGATGCGGGCCGGAATGATCTTGCCCGTCTCGGTGACGAAATCACGCAGGGTATCGATGTCTTTGTAATCAATCTGCTCAACGCCTTCAGCAGTGAATCGGCAGACCCGCTTACGCTTGAAGAGGGCCGATTGGGTCGGGCGGCGGGGCCGCTTGTTTTTGTCAAATTTCTTGTTAAACGCCATGTTCTTACTCCAGTTCGAAATCGGTAATGTGAAAAATAAGTTGTCTACTGTTGAGTCGGGCGGGGGCCAGAAAGCCTAGTGCGCAGAGTTCGGTTCCCAGTGGGATTGCATCGATGCGCTCAGCGATTTGGCCTACCGCCTTGGCCTTGGCTGTCAGCTGAATTTGTCGTCCACTTCCTGCCTCTTGGACCTCGCCGCTGTAAGACACGGCCACCTCGAGCACCGGCAGACCGCCGGGAGTAAAACGCTTGGCTTTTTTTTCGCTCAGCGTTACAGAAAGACGAACCTGATTCAGTCGATCAGCCGGGCCAGCCATCAGGCAGCTGCGGGCATCTCGGCCGCAGCTTTGCGGGCCTCCTCGCGCTGAATCACCTTGATCATCGGCGATGGACCCGTCTCGGCTTTTTTCATCGCAACTACCAGGTGACGTAAGACCGCGTCATTGAAACGGAATGCATGGTCGAGTTCATCCATCTCCGACTGGCCGCACTCGATGTTCATCAAGACATAGTGGGCCTTGGCAACTTTTTCAATTGGATAGGCCAGCTGACGACGGCCCCAGTCTTCGGTCCGATGGACCTTGCCGCCTTTGGCGGTAACGATGCTGCTGTAGCGCTCGACCATCGCAGGAACCTGCTCGCTCTGGTCGGGATGGACGATAAAAACGATCTCGTAGTGACGCACGATTTCTCCTTCTGGTTAAAGCCACCGCCCAAAAGTTGGGCCAGCACCCGCTGGCAGAGCCCTCTTTCTCGGGCTTAAGGCGTGTGGCAAGGGAGTCGAAACTCTAGCAGAAACAAGGACTTACGGCAAGAGCCGGGCCTAGGCCACCGGGGTCAGCAGGGGCAGGCCCCGGGCATGGGCCAGCAGATTGTCTGCGGCCAGTTGCATCATCGCGCCCCGCGTCGCCCGGGAGGAGCTTGCGATGTGGGGGGTGATGACCACGTTTTCGAACTGCAAAAATGCCGGATCAAATTTCGGCTCATTTTCAAAGACATCCAAGCCAGCCGCCGCAATCCGCTTTTCTTTCAAGGCAGCAATCAGGGCCTGATCGTCCACAACGCCGCCGCGAGCGATGTTGATCAGGGTCGCCGAGGGCTTCATCAGGGCAAGCTCAGCAGCGCCGATCAGGTGGTGTGTCGCGGGCGAGTACGGCACCACCAGCATCACAAAATCAGATTCCTGAAGCAGCTGCGTTTTTTCAACCCAGGTGGCCGCAATCGGCTCCTGACTGGGTGTGCGATTGTGATAGAGCACCCGCATCTCAAAGCCTGCAGCGCGGCGGGCAATCGCACTTCCAATTCGGCCCATGCCGATAATGCCCAAGGTCGCATGATGCAGATCGCGGCCCGCAAACTGATCAAAGGCCCAGCCGCTCCACTGGCCTGCACGGGCGTAACGCTCCGACTCCGATATCCGACGCGCCGTGGCCATCATGAGCGCAAAACCGAAATCGGCCGTGGTTTGCGTCAGCACATCAGGAGTGTTGGTCAGGCGAATGCCCCGCGCCTTGCAGGCCGCCACATCAATATTGTTAAAACCAACTGCGCCCGTGGCGATCACCTTCAGCCGGGTGGCTGCCGCGATCACGGATGCATCAATTTTGTCTGCCACAGAGCAGAGCATGTAATCGGCCTGCGCTACGCGTTGCTGCAGGGCCTGAGGATCCCAAGGCTGATCGGTGGCTTGATTGTCGGCAAGGATGTCGAACTCTGTCTGTAGCGACGCGACCACCTCTTGATAGATTCGGCGAGTAATCACCAGTCCGGGCCGTGCCATCGCTTTTAGACTCCTTCCACAATCACCAGATGAACGCGATACGGGCCGTGGGCCCCCAGCACAATCGTCTGCTCAATGTCACCCGTGCGTGATGGTCCCGAAATAAAGTTAAGCGCCCGGGGTGGCCCGCCACGCTCATGACGCATCAGCGCAAAAACATCTTCCATGTGGGCAACGATTCTCGAGCGCGGCACCACAGCGATGTGGGTTTCGGGCAGGAGCGCCATTGAGGCGGGTGTCTCGGGGCCGGAGAGCAAGGCCAGGGTGCCAGTCTCGGCAATCGCCGCAAAGCAGCCAGTGATGCCGACAAGATCCGGCGCCGGATCATCGCGGACTGGCGCGCGGGCCTCGACCTTCAGGCCTGCAGCCTTCCATTTCAAATTCGCCAGGGCGGGCCAAATCACGGCCTGCATCTCAAGGCCGCGGGCCTCTAAATAGCGTGCAACGGCCGCAGGCACATCGGACATCTTTGCAACCGAATCCACCGATGACTGAAGCTTCTCCGACTGGGCAATAAAACGCGCCAGCAGATCGCTGCCTACCTCGGGCTGAGGCCCAATCGGCTTCTGGGCCACGTAATTGATATTGAGTTCCTCCTCACGGTCTTTGGCCTGGGCAGGCCGGCCTTGGGCCGCACGGATTCTGGAGAGAATTCTCTTGCGCGATGCCTGGGTATCCAGGCCCTCTAAAGGCAATTTATCCGACATGGAAAAGGCGTCCTTTTAACCTGAAACAAGGGCTTACCCTGAATGAACTTCGCTAGAATGCAAAGTGTAACGTTCAAACGATCGAATCACCATGACCCACGTTGTCACCGAATCCTGCATCAAGTGCCGCTACACCGACTGCGTCGATGTCTGCCCGGTCGACTGCTTCCGTAAAGGACCGAATTTTCTGGTCATCGATCCCGATGAGTGCATTGACTGTGCGGTCTGCATCCCGGAGTGCCCCGTGAATGCCATCTACGCTGAAGAAGATGTGCCGGATGACCAGCGGGACTTTATCGCGCTCAACGTCGAGCTCTGCCAAAACTGGCCCACCATTACCCGCATGGAGCCGCACTTTCCCGATGCTGACCAATGGGCTGACGTAAAGGATAAGCGCGGGCTACTTGAGCGGTGAGCAGTCCCGCTGAGGAAAAATTCACATGCGAGTCCATCACCTGGATCCATCCTTGGACGCCGCATCTTTTTTCGTTTAAGACATCCCGGCCCCGTAGTTTTCGTTTCACCGCAGGGCAATTCGCGCGCCTTGGCGTGCAGAAGGCCAATGGCGCCATCGCCTGGCGGGCCTATTCCATGGTCTCGGGTCCTTATGATGACTACCTCGAGTTTTATTCCATCGTCGTTCCGGGCGGCGAATTCACCACCGAACTCGCGCGGCTTCGCGTTGGAGATCCCCTTTTTATCGATAAACAAAACCACGGCTTTCTCACGCTGTCGCGATTCACGGGTGGAACCGATCTCTGGCTCCTCTCAACCGGCACGGGCATTGCGCCATTTTTATCGATTCTTTGCGACCCCGATGCATGGCAGACCTATGGCCGCATTGTGCTAGTTCACAGCGTTCGGACACCCGATGAACTGGCCTACGAAGCAACCATTCGCAGCCTTCCCAGCCACGAGATCTTCGGCGCCCTGGCCCACCGGCTCACCTATATCCCGGTGATCACGCGACAGCAGGTTCCGGGGCTTCTGAGTGCGCGCATCACCACCCTGATTGAAAACGGCGCGCTCGAGCAGGCCGCCGGACTCAAGCTTGACTTAGACAACTCCCGCATCATGCTGTGTGGTAATCCGGAGATGGTGGACCAGACCCGCCAGGTCTTAAAGAAACGAGGATTTAAGACAAGCCGACAATCGAGTCCCGGGCAGATTGCGGTAGAGAATTATTGGTAAACTCGTTAACCAGAAGGAGGGCTCCCCTCACGTGCTCTACCAGCTCCACGAATTACAGCGCTCGATCCTCCACCCCATAAGCCACCTGGCCAGTGCCGGTGCGCATCTGTATACCAATCCCTATAGCCCGCTGTCGTACACGCCGTTTTCGCGGCGGCTAGCAGCGACCTTCGACCTGGTGCATCGACTGGGCAAGGACTACGAAAAACCCGCCTTTGGCCTTGACACAACATCGGTAGATGGCCATGAGGTGGCGGTCACCGAGCGTATCGTTGCCGAAAAACCGTTTTGTAAGCTGATTCACTTTGAGCGTCAGTTTGTGGACAGTCCGCGCCGTGCAACAGACCCAAAAATTCTGCTGGTTGCGCCGATGTCAGGCCATCATGCGACGCTTCTGCGGGATACGGTCCGCGCCCTGCTGCCCAATCATGAGGTCTTTATTACCGACTGGATTGATGCCCGCATGGTGCCGTTAAACCTAGGGCCCTTTCATCTCGATGACTATGTGGAATACGTTTGCGAATTCATCCGGCTGCTATCGCCCGACTTAAATGTGATTTCAGTCTGTCAGCCTACGGTGCCGGTGCTGGCTGCGGTAGCGCTGATGGCCAGCGCCAACGAGCCCGCAGCTCCACGAACCATCATCATGATGGGTGGCCCAATTGATGCGCGCAAAAGCCCCACCTCAGTCAATGATCTGGCCGTTGAAAAACCACTGCACTGGTTTGAAAACAATGTCATCTATAACGTGCCGTACAAATATCCTGGCTATCTGCGCAAGGTCTACCCCGGATT
>JAGWXV010000055.1 GCA_018969705.1 Betaproteobacteria bacterium | reverse complement strand
AACTGGAAAGAAATTGTTGGCGGCCATGATGCAATTTTTTTCGGCGCTGTGGGCTGGCCCGCGACCGTGCCCGATCATGTGTCACTCTGGGGTTCACTGCTGAAGTTTCGCAGAGACTTCGATCAGTATGTAAATCTGAGGCCAGTGCGGCTGATGCCGGGCGTACCCTGTCCACTGGCAGGCCGTCAGCCGGGTGATATTGATTTTTTTGTCGTACGCGAAAATACCGAGGGCGAGTACTCATCAGTCGGCGGCATTATGTTTCCTGACACTGAGCGCGAGATTGCTGTCCAAGAGACCATCATGAGCCGCACTGGTACAGATCGGATTCTGCGTTTTGCTTTTGATCTTGCCAAGCGGCGACCAAAACGTCATCTGACCTCTGCGACAAAATCAAATGGCATTGCGATTACCATGCCATGGTGGGATGGCCGAGTTCTCGAGATGTCAAAGGCTTTCCCCGAGGTACGTGTCGACAAGTATCACATCGATATTCTTACGGCAAATTTTGTACTGCATCCCGACTGGTTTGATGTGGTCGTGGCCAGCAATTTGTTTGGCGATATTCTTTCTGATCTCGGACCGGCCTGCGCCGGAACCATTGGAATTGCGCCCTCTGCGAATTTAAATCCCGACCGTCGATTCCCTTCGTTATTTGAGCCGGTGCATGGGTCCGCGCCCGATATCGCTGGAAAGGGCATTGCGAATCCGATTGGCCAGATCTGGTCAGCGGCACTGATGTTGGAGTTTCTCGGCTTTCCACAGGGCCACGATCTCATTCTCAATGCGATCGAGCAGGTCCTTGCGGCCGGCCCGAAGACGCGGGATCTTGGTGGATCGGCAGGCACCGAGGAGGTCGGACGGGCGATCGCTGATGCCGTCGCTGCCAATGACCTGCCATCGATGCGGCCCTCCCTTATTGCTTAAGTCTGTCTCGTCTCGTGAATTCCTCTGAACTGAAATCCCTTCTGCAAAAGAGTTTTGATGCTGCTGTTGCGGCGGCTGATCCCAGAAAAATTGTGGCTGCCCATCTTCCGAGGCCACCCGCGAAGGGCCGCACCTTGGTCGTGGGGGCGGGTAAGGCAGCCGCCAGCATGGCCGCTGCAGTGGAATCCGTTTGGCCTGTCGATGCGGCGCTCACGGGAATCGTGATTACGCGATACGCACATGGCCTGCCGCTGAAGCGGATTCGCTGTGTTGAGGCCGGCCATCCCGTGCCGGACCAGGCCGGAGAGCGGGCTGCGCAGGAGATTCTTGATGCGGTGCTGGGCCTTGGCCCGCAGGATCAGCTCATCGTTCTGGTTTCCGGCGGCGGTTCGAGCCTGTTGTCGCTGCCGGCTGAGACCATCAGCATGGCAGACCTGAAATCTCTGACTCAGGCCTTACTGAAGTCTGGGGCTCCCATCACCGAGATGAACACGGTGCGTAAGCACCTGTCTCGACTTCAGGGCGGATGGCTTGCGCTTGCCTGCAAAGCGCCCGTCTCGGCCTTGGTGATCTCTGATGTGGTGGGCGATGATCCCTCAGCCATCGCATCCGGCCCCTGCACAGCGGATCCAACGACGTTTCAAGATGCGGCGGATGTACTCAAGCGCTGGTCGGTCACACCGCCTGCTTCAATTGCTGCACACCTTAGCGCCGGACTCTCGGGCGCACTACCTGAGACCCCGAAGCCGGGGGATCCCCGACTGCAGCATGCGCAGACCACCGTGATAGCAACTGCACGCGAGAGTCTTCAGGCCGCAGCCGAGGTTTTTTCTGACGCCGGATTTCAAATCATCATGCTCGGCGATGCGGTTACGGGAGAGGCCCGGGATGTGGCCCAGGTCATGGCCTCCTGGGCCCGCGAGATCGCGCTATTTGCCCAGCCTCGGCCCCGAACCCCGGTGGTCTTGATCTCTGGCGGTGAATGCACAGTCACCGTTCGTGGAAATGGCCGTGGAGGCCGATGTGTTGAGTTTCTTTTGGCATTTGCACATGCCTGCGATGAATTGGGCATTTCAGGCCGCATCGCAGGTATTGCAGCTGATACCGATGGGATTGATGGCGTGAGCCCGCATGCCGGGGGGATTCTATTGCCGGATACGATTCGGCGAGCACGAGATCAACGGCTGAGTCTGCGCCCGCTTTTAGATAACAACGACGGCCTTGGTCTGTTTGAACCCCTTGGAGACGTGATCACTACCGGGGCGACGCTGACCAATGTCAATGATTACCGGGCCCTTGTCGTGATGCCATGACTCCTCAGCAAATCATCATGACACAGCCCGATGACTGGCATCTGCATCTGCGAGATGGCGAGATGCTGGGTACGGTGCTGCCGTATACGGCCCGCCAGTTTGCACGGGCCATTGTGATGCCGAATCTGAAGCCGCCCGTCACTACCGTAAAGCAGGCGACAGAATATGCGCAACGTATTCGTGCTGCTCTTGCGCAACGAAGTGCTGAACAAAATATTGCATTTGATCCCTTGATGACCTTATATCTCACTGACCATACATCGGCAGATGAGATTCAGCGTGCGCGCGACAGCGAGGTCGTGCAGGCCTTGAAGCTCTATCCGGCGGGCGCCACCACCAATTCGGAGAGCGGCGTGACCGATCTTAATCACTGCACCAAGGCCCTGGAAGCAATGCAGAAAAATGCAATGGTGTTGTGCGTCCATGGCGAGGTGACCCATCAGGATGTTGATGTGTTTGATCGGGAGGCCGTCTTTATTGACCAGGTATTGATCCCCCTGCGCCACCGCTTTCCTGAGCTGAGAATTGTTTTTGAGCACATTACAACCCGTCAGGCCGCCGATTATGTGCAGTCGGCATCCGGGCCAATTGCTGCGACCATCACGCCACAACATCTGCTGTATAACCGCAACGCTCTTTTCCAGGGCGGAATTCGGCCTCACTACTACTGCCTGCCAGTGCTTAAGCGCGAAGTTCATCGGCAGGCGCTGCTGGCTGCAGCCAGCAGCGGAAGCCCGAAGTTTTTTCTCGGAACAGATAGTGCTCCCCACGAGCGGGCGACTAAAGAGACCGCCTGTGGCTGCGCAGGATGCTTTTCTGCGCCTTACGCTTTAGAACTCTATGCCCAGGCGTTCGCATCAGCGGGTGCCTTAGATCGTCTTGAGGCTTTCGCATCGTTTCATGGGCCAGATTTTTATCGTCTGCCGCGAAACACAAGGAAAATTAAGCTCAGCCGTACGGCGCAGAAGATCTCATCGCCGATTGCTGCCGAAGGCGGGTTTCTGGTGCCGCTGGGATTTGGCGAGCAGCTCGATTGGCGATTTGAGGGCTTTGCCTGAGCCGGGAGGCGTCTATGCTGGGCTCGCCTTGGTGGACTGCGTCTGAGGCCAGTCTCGTTGCGCGGCTGCAGGCCGTGCCGTTTATCGAATTCTTAGAGGCAGTAAATCAGCATGCCAAAGCACATAGCCTGCGCTCTGGCGGACATCAGCCTTTGCATTTTGTGCCGCAGCGTGAACTGCCGATCGAGCAGAACTATGAGGCCTGGATTTTTCAAACCGGCAGCGTGCCGACCCGCGATCTAGCCCATGATCGTTTGAATGCCATGATGTGGTTGCTTTACCCGCAAACCAAGGCGGCTCTGAATCGACTCCAGGCAGATGAAATTTCACGGCGCGGAGTGCAGGCAGCGCGCGGATCAGCCCGGGACGCTGCCACGCTCTGGGATGAGAATCTTTTAATTCTGGTTTGTTTTGATCATGCCGATCACCTGGCGGCCTTATTGAAGGCCCATGATTGGACTGAGCTTTTTCTGACCTATCGCCATCGCTGGGCGGGCGTATGGCATCCACGAATTTTTGGACACGCACTCGCAGAGAAGTTAATGCGCCCGTATAAGTCAATCAGCGCACATTGTCGGCTTCTGGACTGCGCCTCGTTGGCTCCAGATGCGATTGATACTGGCCTTGCAGCGCTTGTTTCAGATCGTCTCTGCACGGAGAATTTTTATCCGATGCCGGTGATGGGCCTGCCGGGATGGCACATAGAGAATTCTCAGCCGGTGTTTTATGAAGACTGCTATGTCTTTCGGCCCCCCACACTCTGAGCCTCTCGGGGATGGCGAATCAATTCGAGTAGCCCATCAAAGTCGATGGGCTTGCTGAGATGAAGATCAATCCCAGCAGCCAAGGAGGCGCTGATATCTTCGGAAAACGCATGTCCAGAGATCGCGATCAAAAGGCATTGCTGGCTGGGGCCATGGACTGCGCGAATCTGTTGGGCAGCCTCCCGGCCGGAAATGCCCGGAAGATCGATATCCATCAGGATGCAGTCATACGCCATGGAACGGCTTTTCTCGATGGCCTCTTCGCCGCAGGCCGCAGCGTCAGCCTGCAGGCCATGATGCGAAAGCCAGCGCACAAGAATTTCCCGATTCATTGCAACATCATCGACAACAAGAATTTTTCGTTGGCCGTTTAAGATGGCTGCAGATTCGTCAGATGGCTGGGCTGCCGTCATCTCTGGCGCAGTCGCCGTCGTGGCCGAGAACTGAATGGTGAAGCAGCTGCCCTCGCCGGGCGCTGAGCGCAGCACCAAGCGTCCACCGATTGCCTCCAAAAGACTGCGGGCCAGCGTCAGGCCCAGGCCGCTGCCACCATAGCGTTGTGCGATCGATGCACCGGCCTGCTGGAAGCGGCCAAAAACAATTTCTTGCTGATCTTGCGTAAGACCAATGCCGGTATCTTCAACCTCAATCAGTACGTCAACGGTTTGATGTTGAATTGCATTGCCTGGCGGAACAAGTCGGCTGCGTAATTCAACACGGCCTTGAGCGGTGAATTTGATCGCGTTCGAGATGAGATTTTTAAGAATTTGACTCAAGCGTAAAGGATCGATACAGATATAGAGATCATCTGGAATTTCCTGTCGCAGGTCTAGCCGTAATCCTTTTTGTTCGGCAATCCCGCGAAAAAGCGCGATATTTTGTTCAATCAAGCGCGTCAGTCGTATCGGTGCTGAGTCAAATCGTAGCCGGCCCTCTTCGATTGCAGAAAAATCAATTAAATCGGAGAGTAGGGCATTTAACTCCTTGCCGCACTGGGTAAGTGACTCGAGATCGGCCCGGTCTTGGGCAGTCGGGCTGCGCTGCTTCATCAGCTCCACCAGACCAACCATGCCATTTAACGGTGTTCGAATTTCGTGGCTCATGTCGGCAATAAACCGTGATTTATTTTGATCGGCTGTCCGCTGGGCCTCAAGAGAGCGAATCATTTGATTGGTCATCTGGGTCAGCATTTGAAATTCGCGTGGTGGATTGTGGCCTGGCGTTAGGCTGCCGCCCTCTCGAGAAACTTTTTCAATCTCGCTGGCCATCTGCTCTATGGGTCCGAGGGTTTTATTGAGCAACAAAGCCAGTGCGGCCAGAAACATCAGCCCGGTGAGGGCCAAGGCGACCCAGATGCCCGTCACGACTGGCGCGATCTCTGCATTGACTTCCTCATCCGGCAGGCTGATGAGGGTGATCCATCCCAGCTGATGGTGGCTACCGTAGCCAGGGTTACGAACATAGCCCACCAAATAATGACGGCCATCGGGCCACTGCTCTCGAAGCCATCCTTGTTTGCCAGCACGGGCCTGCTGCACGCTTTGCAGGTGGGAGTATTCTCCCGCGTGGACCGCGGGGGCCATGAGCCGGGTGGTTCCATCCTCACCAAGAACAATAATTTCTGCATGAAGATGCTTGGGAATCGACTGCAAAAAGCGTTCGTGTTGGGCTAAAAGCCAGTCCCAACTCAGGTGGGCACCCAGTACGCCCAAGGTTCGGCCCGAAGCATCTCGAACGGGGGTCGCAAGATCAATAAATCGCCACGGACCACCCGAAGGATTTTGTCCAAGAAGGTCTGCGAGCAGCACGGCCTCGTGCAGATCGACTGTTGTTGGACGCGCTAAACCTTGTTGAAACCAGTCACGATCGGCCACATTTTTTCCAACTAGCATGCCCTGATTCGCAGACCCGATCGTTCCCGTTCGGTCTGCGAATCCAATCCAGGTGTATTCGGGAACATGCTGCTGAATCGTATTGATCCAGAGCTCGAGGAGATCGGGCCGCTCGTGCAGGCGAAGGGCGGGCAGCAAAGCGGCCCGCGATCGCAGGTCATCGAGTCGCTGGCCGATGGTTGTGTCAATGATTTCAGCGATTGCCTGGGCCTGCGCCGCGAGTTTCTGTCCTTCGCTATCCGAGATCGTGCTGCGTGCGGAATGCATCATGGCCCAGCCCAGCGCAATCAGCGCCGCGATCAGTGGCAGCAAAATAAGCAGCAATAGCGTGGTGCGCAGCGGCCGGCCCGGGCCCCGCGTTCCCCAGATCCATCGCGCAATGTGGGGATCTTTAATGTTCATGTTACTTATTTCTATGTTCTATAGTAAAAATAGCACTCGACCACATTGAGGGCAATTGGCTATGATCGGGCTGGGAAGTAAGTCGGGCGGCCGCTGCCGTGTACATCACGGGAGAGGAAGGTCCGGACTCCTTAGGGAAGGGTGACGGCTAACGGCCGTACGCAGCAAGCGATCGCGAG
>JAGWXV010000054.1 GCA_018969705.1 Betaproteobacteria bacterium | reverse complement strand
GTTTTTGTCACCGAGGATGGTGCCGAGACTGATCTGGATCTCGGCCACTACGAGCGTTTTATCAACGCTCGCATGCACAAGCACAATAACTTCACCACCGGCCAGATTTATGACACGGTGCTACGTAAAGAGCGGCGTGGCGAATATCTCGGCAAGACCGTGCAAGTCATCCCGCACATTACCAACGAGATTCAGGAGTTCATCGGCCGTGGCGTTCGCCTTGGCCAGCCCGATGAGGCTGAAATTGCAATCGTTGAAGTCGGCGGTACGGTCGGTGACATTGAGTCACTCCCCTTTCTAGAGGCGATTCGTCAGCTCAGCCTGCGGCTTGGCCGACGCAACACCTGTTTTCTACATCTGACCCTAGTGCCCTTTATTTCAACCGCCGGAGAGCTAAAGACCAAGCCCACCCAGCACTCCGTGCAAAAGCTGCGTGAAATTGGTATTCAGCCCACCGTCTTGCTGTGCCGCGCGGATCGGCCAATTCCTGAGGAAGAAAAAGACAAGATTTCACTATTTTCCAATGTCCCGCGTGAGGCAGTAATTTCAGTCTGGGATGTAGCTTCGATTTATCGCATTCCACGCATGCTCTCGGAGCAGGGCCTGGATCAATTGATTTGCGAGGAACTCGGCCTGTCAACGCCGCCCTGCGATTTATCGGTCTGGGATGACCTGGTGGATCGGCTTGAACATCCTGCGTCGCAAGTGCGCATTGCAATGGTCGGTAAATATGTGGATCTCACCGAGTCCTATAAATCACTGACTGAGGCCCTTGTCCATGCCGGCATGCATACTCGGTCGCGGGTGGCGATTGAATACATTGACTCCGAAGGCCTAGAGCAGCAAGGCACGGGGGCGCTGGCGGGATTTGATGCGATTTTGGTTCCGGGCGGCTTTGGCCGGCGGGGCGTAGAAGGAAAAATCGCTGCGATTCAGTTTGCACGCGAGCAGCGAATACCGTATCTCGGCATCTGCCTTGGCATGCAGCTTGCCGTCATCGAATTTGCACGGCATTGCGCGGGCCTGGCCAAGGCCAACTCCACCGAGTTTGAGCCCAAGGCTGATCAGCCAGTGATTGCTTTAATCACTGAGTGGAAAAACGCAGACGGCCGAATCGAGCAGCGTTCCGAGACCTCGGATCTTGGCGGCACGATGCGGCTTGGCGCTCAGCAGTGTCCGATTCGTCAGGGCACGCTTGCCCAGCAGATCTACGGCGATACTGTGAACGAGCGACACCGCCATCGCTACGAGGTCAACAATACGCTTCGGCCCGTGATCGAATCGGCGGGCCTGGTCGTGTCTGCAGAAACACCCCATGAGCAGCTCGCCGAGATCGTTGAGCTGCCTGAGTCCGTGCATCCCTGGTTTGTGGGCGTGCAATTTCACCCGGAGTTCACGTCGACACCCCGCCAGGGCCATCCGCTTTTCATCAGCTTTATCAAGGCAGCGATTGCCCGCTCGCGTCAGCCGGTGGAGCAGGCCGCGCTTGCGAAATAAGCCATGAAACTCTGCGGATTTGATGCTGGCTTAGCGCATCCTTTTTTTCTGATCTCGGGCCCCTGTGTGGTGGAGTCCGAGCAGCTACAGATGGATACCGCCGGCACGCTGAAAGAGATCTGCACCGGCCTGGGTATCCCCTTTATTTTTAAATCCAGCTATGACAAGGCCAACCGCTCTTCGGGCACGTCGTTTCGTGGCCTAGGTATGGAAAAGGGCCTTGAGATTCTTGCCAAGGTGAAGTCAACGCTTCATGTCCCGCTGCTCACCGATGTGCACAGCGAAGATGAGATCGCTGCAGTTGCCAAGGTGGTCGATGTGCTGCAGACCCCAGCCTTTTTGTGTCGGCAGACTGATTTCATCCGGGCGGTGGCACAAAGCGGCCGGCCGGTGAATATTAAAAAAGGCCAATTTCTTGCGCCGGGCGATATGGTCAATGTGATTCAAAAAGCCCGCGAGGCAGCCCGCGAGGCGAAGCTCTCAGAAGACCGTTTTCTGGCCTGCGAGCGGGGCGCAAGTTTTGGCTATAACAATTTGGTGAGCGATATGCGCAGCCTGGCCATCATGCGCGGTACCGGCTGCCCGGTCGTGTTTGATGCGACCCATTCGGTGCAGCTGCCCGGCGGCCAGGGCACCTCTTCGGGCGGCCAGCGTGAGTTCGTGCCCGTGCTCTCGCGTGCTGCAGTGGCGGTTGGCATCGCCGGAATTTTTATGGAGACCCATCCGAATCCCGCGAAGGCCTTATCGGATGGACCGAATGCGGTGCCGCTGAAGCAGATGAAGGCATTACTAGAGCAGCTGGTCAGCATTGATCGGACCGTGAAATCAGCCCCCTTTCTCGAGGATCACTTTAATTAAGCCGCGGGCCAATCGCATCCTGCGTGAGCCTCGCACAACCAAGGAAACGTAATGACAGCGATTGTGGATTTAATCGGCCGGGAAATTATCGATAGCCGCGGCAACCCCACTGTAGAGTGTGATGTGCTGCTGGAGTCCGGTGTCATGGGCCGGGCCGCAGTGCCAAGTGGCGCTTCTACCGGATCGCGTGAGGCCATCGAATTACGTGATGGCGATAAATCGCGCTATCTCGGTAAAGGTGTACTTAACGCAGTCGAGCACATCAATACGGAAATCTCCGAGGCCCTCATGGGCTTAGATGCCAGCGAGCAGGCCTTCATTGATAAGGCCCTGATTGATCTAGATGGCACAGAGAATAAATCCCGGCTCGGGGCCAATGCCATGCTGGCCGTCTCCATGGCGGTAGCCAAGGCAGCGGCCGAACAATCCGGCCTGCCGCTTTACCGTTACTTCGGCGGCTCGGGTCCCATGCGGCTCCCGGTGCCGATGATGAATGTGATTAATGGCGGCGCCCATGCGAATAACAATCTGGATCTCCAGGAGTTCATGATCATTCCAGTGGGAGCGCCGACCTTTCGTGAGGCCCTGCGGTATGGTGCCGAGGTCTTTCATAGCCTAAAGAAACTGATTCACGACCAGGGCATGTCGGTCGCAGTCGGCGATGAGGGCGGCTTTGCGCCCAATGTCGCAAACCATGAGGCTGCGATTCAACTGATTCTCAAGGCCATCGAGGCAGCGGGCTATGAGCCCGGCCGCCAGATTGCGCTTGGCCTGGATTGCGCAAGCTCTGAGTTTTTCAAAAACGGTAAATACGAACTCTCGGGTGAGGGCCTAAGCCTGTCATCGAAGGACTTCACCCATCTGCTCGCGAGCTGGGTCGACAAGTATCCGATCCTCTCGATTGAAGATGGCTGCGCTGAAAACGACTGGGATGGCTGGGCCTATCTCACCCAACAGCTGGGCAAAAAAGTGCAGCTGGTGGGTGATGATTTATTTGTGACCAACACCAAGATTTTGCGTGAAGGCATCCAGAAAAAAATCGCTAACTCAATTCTCATTAAGATCAATCAAATCGGCACACTGAGCGAGACCTTCGCGGCCATTGAGATGGCTAAACGCAGCAACTACACCGCAGTGGTTTCCCACCGTTCGGGTGAGACCGAAGACACCACGATTGCGGATCTCTCGGTGGCCACCAATGCCTTACAGATCAAAACTGGCTCGATGTCGCGCACCGATCGCACCGCGAAATACAACCAGCTGTTGCGCATCGAAGAAGACCTGGGCGATGCCGCCCAGTATCCGGGCCTGGATGCGTTTTATAACCTGCGATCCTAGGGACCCTCAAGGCCACGGACAGTGAATACCATCGATCGCCTGGAGCGTTTTGTTCAGCGGTTTCCTCGGCCGGGGCTGACTCAGATTCTGTTGGGTGTGCTGATTCTGCTGCAGTTTCCCTTATGGTTCGGTCAGGGCGGATGGATCCGGGTCTGGCGGCTTGAGCGTCAAGTCGAGGCCAAGCAGCTTGAAAATGAAACCAAGCGGCTGCGCATCGCTGAGCTTGAAGGTGAAGTGCGAGACTTTAAAAGCAGCCCGCGTGCAGCCGAGGAGCGGGCCCGCTATGAGTTGGGCATGATCATGCCCGGTGAGCGGTTTGTGCAGTGGGGCGAGCCGGCTGCACCGAATACAGATGCTACTGCAGGGTCTGCGGACCCCCAGAGCCGGAAGGGTGGGCGTCCGTAAAGAGCGCCGCGCAGTCTACCGCATCAAAGGCGTAACTGCTGTTACAAAAATCACAGTTCACTTCAACCTGGCCTTGCTCAGCCAGTATCGATTCGATCTCGGGCTCTCCCAACATGCGCAGCATCTTGCTGACCTTGGTCCGTGAACATGGGCAATGAAATTGGACTGGTTTTTCTTCAAGTAGCCGTGGATTTTTTTCCCAAAACAGCCGATGCAACAGGGTCTGGCCCTCGGTCTGCAATAACTCCTCTTTGGTCAGCGTATCGGCGAGCGCAGTCAGCGTCTGCCATTGGTCATCGGCTTCGGAGGCCGTGAGTTTGGATTGTGGGCCTGGCGGCTGAGAGGTTCCGCCTTCAATGGGCATTTTTTGTAGCAGCAGGCCCACCGCCTGTTCGCCATCGCAGGCCAGCCATAGCCGCGTGGGCAGCTGTTCTGACTTCGCCATATAGGACTCAAGGGCCTGGGCAAGGCCCGCTTCGTGCAGCGGCACAATGCCTTGATAGGGATTTTGTGTGCTGATCTGCGGATCCAGTACAACTGAGAATCGGCCAAGATTATCTTGATTCACGAGCTCTTGCCAGTTAGCGCCAGGCTTTACCGCTAGGGTCTCTGACATCTTGATGGTGCTGCGAAATTCAAGCAATGAATTGCACTCGGCAACCGCCAAACGGATCGGCCCATCGCCATGAATCTGCAGAATCACCGCGCCTTGATACTTCAGGCTTGCCGACAGCAGAATTGCAGCGCAGCTCATTTCGCCTAAAAGTGTCATCACTTCCGGGGCCTCGGCATGACGGTGGGCCACTTCCAGCCAGGCCCGATCAATGCGCACCAGGTGGGCCCGGGCAGCAGCGCCTTCAAACATGATGCGCATTAAGCGATCGCCTGCAGCTTGCGCGGGCTCTGGAGTTTGTTTTTTAGTCAATCGTTTGCGTCAATTGCTTTAAGTTCATTTCGAAACCGTGCAGCCCGCTCGATATAGGTCTTAATGCCCCGATGCATATTGGCGATCTCATCATCGGTCAGTAGCCGCACCGCCTTGGCAGGTGAGCCCAGCACCAGGGATCCATCGGGAATCACAGTGCCGGTGGTCACCAGCGCGCAGGCGCCGACTAAACAGTTCTTGCCAATGACTGCATCGTTAAGCACCACGGCCTGAATACCAATCAGACTTCCCGATCCGATCGTGCATCCATGCAGCATGGCCTGATGGCCCACGGTGACATGCTCATGCACTGTCAGCGGTGAGCCCGGATCGGTGTGCAGCACCGCACCTTCTTGAACATTAGAGCCTCGGCCAATCACGATGGGCTCGTTATCCCCGCGCAGGGTCGCGCCAAACCAGATGCTGCTTTCGGCCTGCAGCTCGACCTTGCCGATTAAAACGGCAGTGTCGGTGACATAGGCGGTGGGATCAATGACGGGCCGATGGGGGCCAAGGGCATAAATGGGCATGCGGGCTTTGTGGACGGCGAAAGCCCGGATTTTGTCATGGGCTACCGATATCCCGAAAAAGCACCGCCGGCCTTGCTTCGTTACCATCAGGTTATGGCAGAGCGATTTCCACACGACATCAATGCTGATTTGCATATGCACTCCACTGCCTCCGATGGTGCGCTCTCGCCCGAGCAGGTCGTGCGGCGCGCTGCAGCCAATGGTGTTCAGGTCCTGGCACTGACCGATCACGACACCTTGAGTGGCCAGCAGTCGGCGATGGAGACCGCGCGCGGGCTTGGCCTTCACTATGTGCCGGGTGTGGAGATCTCGGTGACCTGGGGCGGTGAGACGGTGCATGTGGTCGGATTACAAATCGATATCGAGCATCCACAGTTAAATCACACCCTGTCTCAAATCCGCGAGGGCCGACAGACCAGAGCCAAGGCAATGGCCGCACATCTTGTCAGTCATGGCCTGCCGGATCTTTTGGAAGATGCCAAAAGCCATGCCGCCAATGCCGATCTCATCGGCCGCACCCACTTTGCGCGGGCGATGGTGGCCCGCGGCCTCTGCAGCTCCATGGGCGATGTGTTTCAGCGCTACCTCACGCCCGGCAGGCCGGGCTATCAGGCCCATCAGTGGGCCACACTGACCCAGGCCGTGACTGCGATTCGTGCTTCTGGTGGTGTTGCGGTGCTTGCCCACCCGGCCCGATACCGTCTAAGCGCGATTGGCCACTGGGCCCTGATTGATGAATTTAAGACTCTCGGTGGCCAAGCCATCGAGGTGGTCACGGGCAGCCATTCCGATCAGGATGCCCGCCGATTCCAGCGTGTCGCCGTCGAGCAAGGCCTTCATGCCTCGCGGGGCAGTGATTTTCATGCCGAGGGCGAAAGCCGGTTTGATGTCGGTGTGGTGCCGCCACTGCCCGACGCGACCCGACCTGTATGGCACAACTGGATCGGCTGATAAAATTTAGGGCAAATGTACCCTCAACGCGTTTTATCGGGCATGCGGCCCACGGGGTCGTTGCACCTCGGGCATTACCACGGAGTTTTAAAAAACTGGGTTCGGCTGCAGTCTGAGTACGAATGCCTGTTCTTCGTGGCGGATTGGCACG
>JAGWXV010000053.1 GCA_018969705.1 Betaproteobacteria bacterium | reverse complement strand
GATGCCCAGCAGGCCCGGCAGTACTTCAGCCAACATGTCCACTAATTCCCGCGCTATGTCTGAAAAAAATTCTCCCGCCGAATCCGGATCGCAAGACAGTACTCTGAACTTACCGAAGACCAGCTTTCCCATGCGCGGCGATCTGCCCAAGCGCGAGCCTCAGTGGGTCGCGCAGTGGCAGACCGCGGGCGTCTATCGACGGATTCGGGCCCGCACCGCTGGCCGGCCACTCTTTGTGCTTCACGATGGACCGCCTTACGCAAATGGCGATATTCACATCGGCCACGCAGTCAATAAGATTCTCAAAGACATGATTGTGAAATCAAAGACCCTGGCGGGCTTTGATGCCCGCTATGTACCCGGATGGGACTGCCACGGCATGCCGATTGAGATTCAGATTGAAAAGCAATTCGGCAAGGCCCTGCCCACCCGCGAAGTCCAGCAGAAATCTCGGGCCTATGCGGCCGAACAGATTGAACGGCAGAAAAAAGATTTCATCCGACTCGGCGTGCTGGGCCAATGGGATGCGCCCTACACCACGATGGCCCCAAAAAACGAAGCCGATGAATTGCGGGCCCTGAAGAAAATTCTGGAAAAGGGATTTGTTTTTCGCGGACTCAAGCCCGTGAACTGGTGTTTCGACTGCGGCTCCGCACTGGCCGAAGCAGAGGTGGAATATGCGGACCGCGGCGATCCCGCCATCGATGTGGCATTCGAGGCAGATTCGGATGCCAAGCAGGCAATCGCTCAGGCCTTTGGGCTCCCGGCAGCGACGCTTCAGGGCGAAATCGCCGCTGTGATCTGGACCACCACACCCTGGACGATTCCGGCCAATCAGGCCCTAAATTCCCACCCGGAATTTCAATATGCCCTGGTTGAAATCACCGGCCCCGCTGAGACCGCAGGCAGCAGAAAATTCCCGCCAAATCTTCGTTATCGATGGCTGCTGCTCGCCCAAGACCGCGTACAGGCCTGCCTTGCCGCATGGGGCTTGTCGGGCAAGATCGCAGGCCACTGCGTTGGGCTGAAGCTGCAAGATATTCGGCTGCATCATCCGCTGTCACGCGCCCATGAGGGCTATGCCCGGAGCGGCCCGATTCTGACGGCCCCATATGTAAATCTTGATTCAGGCACAGGCATCGTACATTCATCTCCCGCCTATGGCATCGAGGATTTTTTATCGTGCAAATCCGCGGGCATGGCCGACGAAGAAATTCTCACCCCGGTCATGGGAGATGGGCGCTATGCGGCGGGACTGCCGCTTTTTGGCGATCTGACGATTTGGGATGCCAATCCAAAAATTGTTGCCGCCTTGGCGCAGGCCGGAACACTGATGCATTCCGAGCGCATCACCCACAGCTATATGCACTGCTGGCGACACAAGTCGCCCGTGATTTATCGGGCCACCAACCAGTGGTTCGCCGGCATGGATATCTCGCCGCACGGTGGTGGCAAAAGCCTGCGCACGCTTGCCCTTGCAGGCATTGAGTCCACCGCCTTTTATCCCCAGTGGGGCAAGGCGCGGCTGCATGCCATGATCGCCAATCGCCCCGACTGGACGCTGTCGCGTCAGCGGCAGTGGGGCGTGCCCATGGCATTTTTTATTCACAAAGAAACGGGCGCCCTCCATCCCCGCACCGCCGAGCTGCTAGAGACAATTGCAAAGCGTGTCGAAGCCTCGGGCATTGAGGTCTGGCAGAGCATCACCGCAGAGGAAATGCTGGGCGATGAGGCGGCCTCGTACGTCAAAAACTCCGACACATTAGATGTCTGGTTTGATTCCGGCACAACCCACGAGACCGTGCTGCGCGGATCTCATGCCCAGGAATCCATCTTTCCTGCCGATTTGTATCTCGAAGGCAGCGACCAGCATCGCGGCTGGTTTCATTCATCGCTGCTCACCAGCTGCATGATCAATGGGGTCCCGCCTTACAAGGCGCTGCTGACCCAC
Source organism: Betaproteobacteria bacterium (assembly GCA_018969705.1). Classification (GTDB taxonomy): domain Bacteria; phylum Pseudomonadota; class Gammaproteobacteria; order Burkholderiales; family Burkholderiaceae_A; genus Lacustribacter. The sequence continues at coordinate 4,887 of JAGWXV010000053.1, read as the reverse complement.
GGATTTGTGGTGGACGGTGAAGGCCGCAAGATGAGCAAATCAGTAGGCAATGTGATCGCGCCGCAGAAGGTCTCCGACACCATGGGCGCCGATATTCTGCGGCTCTGGGTGGCCAGCACCGACTACTCGGGTGAGCTTTCCATCTCCGATACGATTCTCAAGCGTGTCGTGGAATCGTATCGACGGATTCGTAATACGCTATGTTTTCTGCTGGGCAATCTCAGTGATTTTGATCCTGCACGCGACAGTGTGCCGGCAGCGGAATTGGCAGAGATTGACCAATACGCGCTGGCACTCGCTGCCGATATGCAAAGGACGACCCTTGAGGATTTCAGCCGCTATGCGTTTCATCCGGCGGTCGCACGACTGGTTAGCTTTTGCTCCGAGGATCTGGGCGCTTTTTATCTCGATATCCTGAAAGATCGGCTTTACACCAGCGGCCGCGACTCGCGGGCCCGCCGATCGGCACAGACCGCGTTATGGCAGATCACGGAGATGATGACCCGCCTGATGTCACCGTATCTGTCGTTCACCGCCAACGAAGCCTGGCAGAGCCTGCATCAGTCCAGCGGCTTGGATCCTCAGGCCACGATCTTCGAGGAGGCCGCCCATAACATTCTCGAGGTGCCCCATGCGGCAGACTTACTTGCCAAATGGTCATCGCTTCGCGCCGCGCGGGCTGAAGTACTCAAGGCAATTGAAATTCAACGCGAGGCAGGCGCTGTGGGCTCATCACTTCAAGCCGCAGTGGAAATTCGCGCAGGCCAAGCCATCGGGGCGCTGCTCAACGACTTGGGCGAGGGCCTGAAATTCGTCATGATCACCTCCGCGGCCCATGTCGTCATTGATCCGCAGCTTGCTGCTGACGCAGTATCAGTCCGCGTAAGTGCACTGTCTCAGCCCAAGTGCGGCCGCTGCTGGCATCTGCGGCCCGATGTCGGCCAAGACCCAGCCCATCCGCAGCTCTGTGGCCGCTGTGTCAGCAATCTCTTCGGCGAAGGTGAGCGCCGTGCCATCGCTTAAGCGTCGCGGCCTGAATTCAACGGCAGGCCGCTGGACGCTGCTGATCCTGCTGCTGGTGGGGTTGGATCAGCTGAGTAAGCTGGTGATCGTCAATAGCTACGCACTCGGGGAACAGACCGTCCTTACTGGCTGGTTCAATATTGTCCGCGTCCACAACACTGGCGCTGCCTTCAGTTTCTTGGCCGATGCAGGCGGCTGGCAGCGGTGGTTTTTTATCGGGCTGGGTGTAGTCGCAGTGCTCACACTCGGCATGCTCATGGTGCGACATGCCGGACAGCGGGGCTTTGCAGCGGCTGCGGCCCTGATTATTTCTGGCGCCATCGGCAACACCATTGACCGAGCAACCTGGGGCTATGTCGTGGATTTTATTGACTGGCATGCCGGGGGCTGGCACTGGCCGGCGTTTAATTTCGCGGACAGCTACATCACGATCGGCGCCATCGTGCTGGTGCTTGACGAGCTTTCACGCGTTCGGCGAGGATAAGTCATGCGGCTTTTGCATCGTCATTTCATCATCGGAGTTACCGGCGGGATCGCAGCCTACAAAACCTGCGAGCTGGTCCGGCGTCTCCAGGACGAAGGGGCGACTGTGCAGGTCATCATGACCGAGGCCGGCAGCCGATTTGTTTCTGCCCTCACCTTTCAGGCGCTTTCGGGCCGGCCGGTTTATACCGATGCCTGGAGAAGTCCCAGCGGCAGTGGGCCGGCCAACGGTATGCCCCATATCGATCTTTCGCGAGAGGCCGATGGCATTCTGATTGCACCGGCAAGCGCTGATTTCATTGCGCAGCTGGCCAACGGCCAGACCGAGAGCCTGCTGGCCACACTGTGCCTTGCGCGTGAAATCCCACTGCTGATTGCGCCGGCCATGAATCGACAGATGTGGCAAAACGCTGCCACACAACGCAATGTCGACACCCTGCGGTCAGATGGGGCTGTAATCCTCGGGCCGGGCAGCGGTGACCAGGCCTGCGGAGAAATCGGTGATGGGCGCATGCTGGAGCCCGCCGAGCTGCTGCAGCACCTGGTGGATCACTTCGGACCAGACTCCGGCGCCCGTGAAGCCGCGCAATTCCCGAACATTCGCGGCATCTTGCAAGATGCATCTGTCGTGATCACTGCAGGGCCCACATTTGAGCCGATTGATCCGGTGCGCGGTATTACCAACCGCTCATCCGGCAAGATGGGCTTTGCGATTGCGCAGGCCGCAGTACGGGCGGGCGCCCGCGTGACACTGATTGCAGGCCCCGTGCATCTTGCGACCCCCGAAGGTGTCGCCCGCATTGATGTTCAGACCGCAGAGCAGATGCACCATGCGGTGATGGACTGCATGGAAAAGACTGCGGCTGAGATTTTTATTGCTGTTGCGGCTGTCGCCGACTGGCGCCCCGAGACGGCACAGGCCGGAAAAATCAAAAAGAGTTCAGGCAGCCTGCATGACATTCGATGGGTCGAGAACCCCGATATTCTCGCTGCCGTTGCCCGCCGGCAGCCAGCACCGATCTGCGTTGGCTTTGCGGCAGAAAGCGGAAGTCTTGATGATCTCCGCGCGTTGCTGCCTGCCAAGCGTGAGCGCAAGCAGGTCCCCTTGCTGATCGGCAATATCGGTGCCGAGACCTTTGGTGAAGACACTAACCAAATCATGCTCTGTGATGCCAATGGCATCACGCTGCTGCCGCCTGCACGCAAACTTGAGGTTGCACATCATTTATTGACCCATATCGCCACTCTGCGAGACCACTCCAAATGAAAATTGACGTCAAAATTCTTGATCCGCGCCTGCGAGATCAACTGCCCAGCTATGCCACCGCGGCCTCCGCTGGTTTAGATCTGCGGGCCTGCATCGCCGCACCCCTTGTGCTTGCGCCAGGGCAGGCCGAATTGATTCCGACCGGACTCGCCATCTACATTGCCGATCCAGGCTATGCGGGAATGATCCTGCCCAGATCGGGGCTCGGCCATAAGCACGGCATCGTCTTAGGAAATCTTGTTGGCTTAATTGATGCCGATTATCAGGGGCCGCTGATGGTCTCGGCCTGGAATCGGGGTGCTGCCGCGTTTACGCTCAATCCAATGGAGCGGCTTGCCCAACTGGTGATCGTGCCGGTCAGGCAGGTGGAATTTAATGTGGTCGATGAATTCACATCAACCGAGCGGGGCCAGGGCGGCTTTGGCAGCACCGGCCGCAGCTAACACCTACTTTAAGACCTGAAATAAATTATTGAAGTCATCGGTCCAGGAGTGCAGTCCAACAATCGGCTCAATCTCCACGGCCTTATCGCGCACTGCCCGCGAGGCTAAGAGCCTTTGGTTTTTGGTGACCAAGACCCAATCGGAGAGGGCCAAGACACCGCGGGCATCGTCCGCCGGTTCGTCCTCAAGTAGCACGGCCTGGTAGCCCGCTTCTTCAGCGATTCGACGCACAACCGGCGCAAGGTTTAAATAGCGGTTGGTGACATGAAAGGCAATCACTCCCTCGGCCTTTAAATGCCGCAGGTAGACCCCAAGGGCCTCACGGGTCATCAGATGAATCGGGATTGAATCACTTGAAAATGCATCGATGACCAAGACATCAAAACCATTTGCCGGTTCACGCTCCAACACCAGCCGCGCATCGCCAAGCGCAAAGCTCACGTCTGCCGGCGAATCTTGAATGTAGGTGAACTCTCGCTTGGCGATATCGATGACCTGCGGGTTGATCTCATACATCCGATAGTGGTCGCCTTTGCGGCCATAGGCGGCCAGCGTGCCCACCCCCAGGCCAATCACGCCCACTCGGATGCCTTGCAAAGATTGCTGTCCCATTTCTTTAATGGTGATTCCGACGCCGGAATTGGGTCCGTAATAGGTGGTGGGCTCCTGGCGGCGAGCAGTGCTCGTATCCTGCAGTCCATGCAAGATCACGCCATGCACGAGCCGGCGAATCGGGGCCTCGGCGCCAGCCGCTGCCCGCTCGGTAATGCGCAGCGTGCCGTAGAAATTTCGCGCCCCATAAATGCTGTCATAGGTCCGCTCTTCAAAATGTAGTCGCGTGTAGTAGCTGCAGACCGCTAGACTCACCAGACTACCGCCGATAAAGACAATCCGCAGCGGCCCCTTACCATTTCGCAGACCGATCCAGGCGCCCGCGACACCCACCAGCATCAGCGCAAGCGGCAGCTCCCAGTAGTAAGAGAAAATTCTTGGTGCAACCGTCGACACCAGCAGGCCGCCAACAGCACCGCCCAGAGCAATCATGAAATAGAAACGGGTCAGATAGCGGGCTGCGGGCTTGGAGTGCGCAAGCTCGCCATGACAAAACAAGCAGATTAAAAATAGGCCCAGCAGATACAGCGGAATCGCAACATCAATATCCAGAATGCCCTGATCTGTGGTGAGGCCCCAGGCCATGAATGCCGCCAACACCATCGCCGGCAGCATCATGTTGTTACGCAGATACCAGCCCCTGCCCCCGCGGCCCTCAAACGCAATCACAAAAGTCAGCAGATACAGCGACAGCGGCAGCACCCAGAGAAAGGGGATTGACGCGATGTTCTGCGTGATATGGCTGGACACCGAGAGCAGCAGCATCGTGGCGAGGGCTGCCAGACCAAACCACTGCAGCATCTCTGCAGCCCCTGGCGGTGATGGTGGTGCAGCCTGCGATGGTGCACTCTCGATCGCAACACTGTGGGCCTGCGATGGGCCCTCTTTTTCGATTGTTGATTTCTGCGCCTGGCGGGCTGAACGAAATGCGACTGTTAATCCAAGCATCACAAAGACTCCATACAGCAGGCTCCAGGCAATTGCCTGATACTGGGTCGCGACCCAAGTCTCAATGGCAAATGGGTAGGCCAGTAGGCCCAGCAGCGATCCGAAATTTGA
>JAGWXV010000052.1 GCA_018969705.1 Betaproteobacteria bacterium | reverse complement strand
GTGTCTCCGAACCTGAACTCGTCCCAGGCCATCATTGCAGATAACAGGCCAAGGCCAAAGAAAAATAACGCATTGGCGAGAGCCGAGAATCTCTCAAAATAAGCCCTTCGGCCTGGGTCTGCGGCCGTGGAGAAAAATTCAATTCGGAGATGACTGTCTCGTGTGATTGCAGATGCGCTGCCCGCCAGGCACATCACGAGCATCAGAAAGCTGGAGAGTTCTTCTGTCCATGCGAATGACTGGTCTGTGAAGTAGCGGACAAACACATTGACCAGCGTGATCACCAGCAGCGCGACCAGCAGCCAGGCGCCGATGACCTCTTCCGCCCGGCGGTGCCAGGCCACCGGTTTAGCGCTTCCCAAACCCGCCCATTCCCGGGATTCCGCCCATGCCTTTCATAGCACCGACGGCCCGCATCATTTTCGCGAGGCCGCCTTTCTGCATTTTTTTCATCATCTCTTGCATCTGCTCAAACTGATTCAGCAGGCGGTTGACTTCCTGAACCGAGACGCCTGCGCCCGCTGCAATTCGCCGCTTGCGGCTTGCCTTTAAGAGGTCGGGGTGCTGCCGCTCTTTGGGCGTCATGGAGTTGATGATGCCCTCCATGCGGGGTATGGATTTTTCGGCTGCAGACAGGTCAGTGCCTTTGGCGGCTTGCTGCATCTGGGCCGGCAGCTTATCGACCAACGAGGACAGGCCGCCCATATTGCGCATCTGGCCAATTTGCATTTTGAAATCATTCAGATCAAAGCGGCCGCCTGTCTTGAATTTCTCGGCCATCTTTTCAGCCGCTTTTAGATCAACGGTCTTTTGGGCCTGCTCAACGATGGCCAGAATATCGCCCATTCCCAGAATGCGATTGGCCATCCGTTCGGCGTCAAAGGCCTCAAGGCCATCAATCTTTTCTGAGGTGCCGACAAATTTGATGGGGCAGCCGGTGACGGCCCGCACCGATAAAACAGCGCCGCCCCGTGAGTCGCCATCCATTTTGGTGAGTACGACACCCGTCAGGGGAAGGACCGCTTTAAATGCAGCCGCAGTCCGCACCGCATCCTGGCCCTGCATCGCATCGACCGTAAAGAGCGTCTCAATCGGTTTGACTGCGCTGTGAAGCTGCGCGATCTCGCGCATCATTTCTTCATCAATCGCAAGCCGTCCCGCGGTATCGATCAGCACAACATCGTGGAGATGCCGCCGGGCATGATCCAGGGCCTGCTGTGCGATCGCTACGGGGCTTGCACCTTCTGGCGTTGGAAAAAATTCAACACCCGCCTGTGCGCTGACCAGCCGAAGCTGATCAATGGCCGCCGGCCGATAGACATCACACGAGACGGTGAGAACCCGTTTTTTCTGCGATTGAGCAAGCCACTTGGCCAGCTTGCCGACGGTGGTGGTTTTACCAGCGCCTTGCAGTCCGGCCATCAGTACGGCCGCAGGCGGCGCCACCGCGAGATTGAGCTGCATTTGGCCAAGGGCAGATGCATCTTCTCCCGCCATCAGATGAATCAACTCACGGTGGACAGCGCCCACCATGGCCTGGCCAGGACTCAGGCTGGCTTGGACCTCTTGGCCCAATGCCTTTTGTTTGACCTTGGCAATGAAGTCTTTAACGACATGCAGGGCCACATCCGCATCAAGCAGGGCAAGCCGGACCTCACGCAGCATGTCTTGCGTGTTGGATTCCGTCAGCCGGGCCTCACCCTTGATGGTTTTAACGACCCGCGCGAGCCGTTCAGTCAGATTTTCAAGCATGCTGCGCTACACTGCCCTCGTTATGGATGCTTCATTCTACGGCGCCGTATCGCTGGTGGCGGCCGCAGGCTACGCGGGCCTGGCCTGGGCCCACCGGGCGGGCACTGCGGCGGCGACTATGCCGTTGGCCTCGCGCTCAGGCCAGGCCCTGCTGCTGGCCGTCATCGCCGTCCACGGCCTGTCCTTGTTGCCGAATTGGTTTTCACGCGACGGCCTTCATTTCGGTTTTGCGACCTCGATCTCGTGGACCCTATGGCTTGCGGTGCTGCTGCTGTGGATCGAATCCTTGTTTCAGCGGTTGCCGCCGATTACGCAAGGTGTCTTTGTTGTCGCAGCGATTGCTGCGGCGTTGCCGCTGATTTTTCCCGGCCGGCCACTGACCACCACGCTGGATATCAGCTTTCGTTTGCATATGCTGCTTGCGATGCTGGCTTACAGCACATTTACGCTGGCGGCGGCCAGCGCCCTGCTGATGCTGGCGATGGAGCGTGCGCTGCACAGCACGCGCCGCATTCGATTTGATTCGGGTGGATGGTGGCAGGGCCTGCCGCCCTTAATCGGCCTGGATCAAATGTTGGTGCACATGGTATTTGCAGGATTCATTTTGGTGACGCTTACCCTGGGCTCAGGCATGGTGGTGGGCGCTGAACTTGGGCGGGGGCTGCTACGGTTTGACCATAAAACCGTGTTTACTTTGGCCTCATGGGCCCTGTCGCTGACATTATTGGTGGGCCATAAATGGTGGGGCTGGCGGGGCCGCGTTGCTGCCCGCTGGACACTTGCAGGATTTGCAACACTATTGATGGCCTATGTGGGCACCCGTTTTGTTTTAGAAGTCGTATTGGATCGCTGAGATGCTACTTCGTGTCGTGATTATTTCTCTGGCCGTGATTGCAGGCCTATGGCTGCTAAAGCGCGCATTCTCAAAGCGCAGCGGCGTAAAAGACTCGTCGTCCTCTGCGGACTCAACAGCCCAATCGAAACTCATTCAGTGTGCCCACTGCAGTGCCCGGCTGCCTGCCACTGATGCGGTCTGGAAGGATGGGCAAGCCTATTGCAGCATGACCCATCGGCATCTTGGACCGAAGGGCTAATGGGTGCGCTCAAGTTTGATGCCCAAGGCTGGCTGATTTCGGGCGCGCGCCGATCGGCCTCACCGCATTACGATGAGCGGCCAAAAGATGCCGAAGTCACGCTTGCCGTGATTCACAACATCAGCCTGCCCGCAGGCTTTTTTGAAGGCGGGGCCGTTGAAGACCTCTTTCTTGGCCGGCTGGATTGCAATCGGCATCCGAGTTTTTCAGCGCTCGCGGGCCTGCGGGTGTCGGCCCACTTTTTCGTTCGGCGCACGGGCGAAGTCATTCAGTTTGTTGGCCTTCAAGACCGCGCCTGGCATGCCGGCGTTTCTGAATTTCTCGGCCGCCCCGCTTGTAATGATTTCTCAATTGGGCTTGAACTTGAGGGGGCAGACGATACGCCTTATCCTGATCTTCAGATGCAGGCGGCAGCCGATGTGCTGGCGGGCGCCAGCACTGCGCTGCCAAATTTGAAGTGGATTGCTGGGCACTGCGATCTTGCGCCGGGCCGCAAGACAGATCCCGGGCCCGCCTTTTCATGGCCAGAGATGCTCAGATTGCTAAATGGGCGTGGGTGTTTACTCACACGGCCCTACCCCTGATTTTTGGGCCCTCGCCAAATGATTCTGGTCTAGAACCCGCGTCAAATCTGCACGAAGATTTTCTTTTCGCGCCGGGCCTCGCTGGCTGAGTGATGTGCACCGCACACACGGGTTTGCCCTGAGCAAGCCCCTTGCCCCGGGATCCCTTGGACTACTAGAATTGGGTCCTCCGGACAAAAAAAGTACTACATCTAGTGTTTTCTGGGGGAGACGCCACCTCCCACAACCAACCCTCGTTTGCCCATTTTTTCAAGCGTTTACAACAATTTTTTAAAGAATTTTCAGGGAGAGTTTCATGATGCAGTGGGGCGCAGAATCACAATCACAAAACGCCACAGTTACCCCGGGCCCGGCACCGTCGGGCCCATCGACAACAGCACCTTCCGCGTTGTCGCCGCAGGCCGTTGCAGCCGACATCAAGGTGATTCGTCGTAACGGCGCAGTCGTCGGCTTTGAGCCCAGCAAGATTCAGATTGCGATGACCAAGGCATTTCTGGCCGTGGGCGGCAACCAGGGGGCCGCATCGGCCCGAGTCCGAGAGATCACCGAGGCCCTGACCCAGTCGGTGGTCATGGCGCTCATGCGCCGGCTGCCTGCCGGCGGCACGATGCACATTGAGGACATTCAGGATCAGGTTGAGCTCGCCCTGATGCGCTCTGGCGAGCATGAGGTCGCCCGAGCTTACGTGCTCTATCGGGAGCGCCGCTCACAGGAGCGGGCCGCCAAGCAGCCCACGACCGCCCCAATTCAATCGTCACTGCATATGTTGGTCGATGGCAATGCTCAGCCGCTGAGCGAGGCCTGGCTGCGCGACATCATTGCGGCTGCCTGCACCGACCTCGGTGAGGCCGTCAGCGTCGACGCCGTGATGCAAGACACCGTCAAAAATCTCTATGACGGTGTGCCGCTTGAAGAGGTTTTTAAATCCGCCATCCTGGCGGCCCGTGCGCTCATTGAAAAGGATCCCGCCTATGCCAAAGTCAGTGCCCGTCTGCTGCTGCACACGATTCGCAAGGAAATGCTGCAGTCGGAGGTTTCGCAGGCCGAGATGGAGCGTCGCTATCCTGACTACTTCCCGCGATTCATCAAGAAGGGCATCGAGATTGGCCTGTTAAACGAAGAGCTCTCGCGCTTTGATCTTCAAAAGCTGGCCCAGGCCATCGATCCGAAGCGGGATCTGCAGTTCGATTATCTCGGCCTGCAGACCCTCTATGACCGTTACTTTCTCATTGATCGCAACGATCCTTTCTCTGGCGAGGGCCGTCGTATCGAAATGCCTCAGGCGTTTTTCATGCGGGTGGCAATGGGCCTTGCAATGAATGAATTGAATCGTGAGGCGCGTGCGATCGAGTTTTACAACCTGCTGTCGAGCTTTGATTTCATGAGCTCAACGCCCACACTATTTAATTCAGGCACCACCCACTCGCAGCTTTCTTCCTGCTACCTCTCAACTGTTGCCGATGATCTGGATGGCATCTACGAAGCGATCAAAGAAAATGCGCTGCTGGCGAAATATGCTGGCGGCCTGGGCAACGATTGGACGCCGGTGCGTGCCTTGGGCAGCTATATCAAAGGCACCAATGGCAAGAGTCAGGGTGTGGTGCCGTTTTTAAAGGTGGTCAACGACACCGCCGTGGCCGTCAATCAAGGGGGCAAGCGCAAAGGCGCGGTTTGCACCTATCTGGAGAGCTGGCATTTGGATGTCGAGGAATTTCTAGAGCTGCGCAAGAACACGGGCGATGACCGCCGCCGTACCCACGACATGAACACGGCCAACTGGATTCCCGATCTCTTTATGAAGCGGGTCATGGAAGGCAGCCAGTGGACCCTGTTCTCGCCCTCTGATGTACCGGATCTGCACGATAAGGTGGGCCGCGCATTCGAGCAGGCCTATACCAGCTACGAAGCAAAGGCCGACAGCGGCGAGATTAAACATTTCAAGCGGATTCCGGCCCTCTCGCTCTGGCGCAAGATGCTGACCATGCTGTTTGAGACCGGACATCCCTGGATCACCTTTAAAGACCCCTGCAATATCCGTAGCCCGCAGCAGCATGTCGGGGTAGTCCACTCCTCGAATCTGTGCACCGAGATCACCCTGAACACCAATGACTCGGAGATCGCCGTCTGTAACCTCGGCTCGGTCAACCTGGTGAACCATCTCAAGTCTGCGTCCCGCGGGGGCCTTGAGTTGGACCACGAAAAGCTGCATCGGACGATCCGCACGGCCATGCGGATGCTGGATAACGTGATTGATATCAACTACTACGCTGTGGCCAAGGCCCGCAATTCCAACATCCGCCACCGGCCGGTCGGCCTGGGCATTATGGGATTCCAAGAGGCCTTGCATGCGATGCGCGTGTCCTACGCCAGCCAAGATGCAGTGGAGTTCGCTGATCGTTCGATGGAGGCGGTCTGCTACAACGCCTACTGGGCATCGACCGAGCTGGCCGAGGAGCGGGGCGCCTACTCATCGTTCCGCGGCTCCCTGTGGGACCAAGGCATTCTGCCGCTGGACACCTTGAAGATTCTTGCCGAGGAGCGCGGCGGTTATGTCGAAGTGGACATGTCCTCCACACTCGATTGGGAGGCGCTGCGTTCGCGGATTAAGGCCCACGGCATGCGCAACTCCAACTGTGTGGCGATTGCGCCCACGGCCACCATCTCCAATATCGTAGGCATTTCCGCCTCTATTGAGCCCACCTATCAGAACCTCTATGTGAAATCGAACCTCTCGGGCGAATTCACGGTGGTCAACGAGTACCTGGTCCAGGATTTGAAAAAGCTTGGCCTGTGGGACGAGGTCATGGTGGCGGATCTGAAGTACTTTGATGGCAGTCTGGCCAAGATCGATCGGGTGCCAGCCGAGCTGCGTAGCCTTTATGCCACTGCCTTTGAAGTCGATACGCGCTGGACCGTGGAGTGCGCCGCCCGACGTCAGAAATGGATTGATCAGGCCCAGTCGTTGAACATCTACATGGCGGGCGCATCCGGCAAAAAGCTCGATGAGACCTACAAGCTTGCCTGGCTGCGCGGACTGAAGACCACTTATTACCTCCGCACGATGGGCGCGACTTCAGCCGAGAAGTCGACCATCAGCACCGGACAGCTCAATGCAGTTCCGGTGTCGGGCGGCCTGGAAGCGGCGGCATCGGCAGCTGCAGTTCAATCCGGCGCGCAGGAGTCGACGGTCGCTGGAAGTGACGTGAAGTTCTGCTCCATCGACGACCCGGAATGCGAGGCCTGCCAGTAAATCTTTTGAAGCAAACCTCGTGGCAAGAATGCGACATCACCGATGTCGCATTCTTGAATTTAAAAATTTTTGAAAAAAATGATTGCAACGTGAAAAATGTTCTTGCATTATTCGCGCTGTGTACAACAACCGAATCTCACGTTGCAGTCATTGATCGAGT